>JAYXXU010000343.1:0-8480 GCA_036019135.1 Pseudomonadota bacterium
TACTATCTTAAGGAAAATAGTACGACAGCCGATTGCGTTTTTTGGCTCAGTTCGGCCTATTATTGGTATAATATTGCGATAATGTTGAGTTTTATGGTGTAAAAATGATATTGGATAGCTATGACTGGCATATTCTACAGATTTTGCAGCATGATGGCCGAATCAGTAACCAAGAGCTTGCGGAGCAAATTGGTCTGTCCGCTTCACCATGTTTGCGGCGGGTGCGGGCGCTTGAGCAATCTGGTGTGATTGCTGGCTATCGCGCGATTATTGATGCCAAAAAGCTTGGAAAAAGTCTGATGGCATTGATCCACATTGCGATGGATCAGCATACGCCAGCTCGTTTTGCACATTTTGAACAAAAGATTCAGCAGTTGCCTGATGTCATAGAGTGTTTGTTGATTACTGGGCAGCGTGCAGACTACCAGTTAAAAGTAATGGTCAGTGATATGGATGAGTATCAGGATTTATTGCTGAATAAAATCACGCCGATTCAAGGGGTGGCAGGAGTTCACACCAGCTTTGTGCTACGGCAAGTGGTCACTGGACGAGCGGCGATTGAGCCATAAAAAACCCAGCATAGGGCTGGGTCTTTGCTTCTAGCACGACAGCATGCTGGTCGCATCAGAGGGTTTATGCATTGCCAGTGGCTTCAGCGGCTTGCTGTTGTTGCTGGCGCTGTTGGCTTTCGGCAAATGCTGCATCAAAGTTGATCGGCGCAAGCAGCAATTGCGGGAAGCTACCTTTGGTCACGATGTCATTGATGGCTTCGCGTGCAAATGGGAACAGAATGTTCGGGCAGTACGCGCCTAGCAAATGAGGTAGCTGCTCTTGGCTGACGTTCTCAATCAAAAACACACCTGCTTGGTGTACTTCTGCAATAAATGCCACCGCGCCTTGGTTTTTGGCATTCACGGTCACACTCAGTACCACTTGGAAGTGGGTAGGGTCGAGTTGTTCGGCATTGGAAGACAGGTTGATGTCTAGCTCAGGTTGCCACTCTGCCATAAAGACTTTGGCGGCAGGCACTTCAAACGAAATATCCTTGGCATAAATACGTTCTAGGGCGAGTTGAGCTTGCGGTTGTTGGTCGGTCATGACACTTCAGTTCCTTGGGGTTAGTCATTTTGGGGGGAGCTGCGTGGCGAGCAGTTAGCCCGACAGCAGTGCATCCAATTTGCCTTGGCGTTCCAAAGCAAATAATTCGTCACAGCCACCGATAAACTGCTCCCCAATAAAGATTTGGGGTACGGTTCGATGGCGGGTGCGGCTCATCAAATCCGTCCGCACCTGTGCAGGCTCACGACTCAGATCAATGTCCTTAAACTCGACCTGCTTCTGGCTGAGCAACTGCTTGGCGCGGATACAGTACGGACAATATGGCGTGGTGTAAACGGTCACAGGCACAGACATGCGGATTTCCTAGATGTTTGGTTGACGATTAGGTTTTGCTCTTGATGAGCGGCAATCCTTGGCTACGCCAATTGAGGATTCCACCTTGTAAGCGATAGAGGTTCTGGCCACCAACGGTTTGCGCCGCTGTACCAGATACTTGCCCCATTTGACAGACCATCACGATTGAGCGATTCATTTCGCGCAGCTCTTCACGATGGTCTTTTAGGCGACTATAAGGAATATTTCGGCTGCCACCGATGTGGCCTTCTCGAAAATCCTTAGGGTCACGTAGATCAATGATCAAGGCGTTTTCTTGATTGAGCAAAACCCCTAACGACTGCGGAGATATCTTGCGGCCACTGCGCTTATTTTCAAGGACAAAAAACAAAACAACCAAAACCCCTAATGTTCCAAACAAAAAGGGGTGGTTTTGCATAAATTCAAACCAACGTTCCAAGTGGCACCTTCAATCGTCGTCGATATAGCAATGTTATTTGATAGATATTGCAAAACAAAGCCTGCACACCTACCACCCATCGCGCCCGAAAGCACAGTCTCAGCCGCTAGTATAACGGCAAAATCTATTGCACCAAGCAAATGCCTGTGATTCGAGTTGTGGGTTTAGTGTTGTTTTTCAAATTCCAGTGCATCGTCTTCGAGTCGATTCAGGCTGAGCAAGCGACGTTCCAGCACGTCACCGCGTGCAACGGCTTGTCTTAACGCACAATCTGGCTCGTGTCGATGGGTGCAATTGCGAAAGCGGCATGTGCCATACAGTGCTTGCATTTCCACAAAACCAGCACGGATCGCGTCCACACTCAAATGCCATACCCCAAACTCACGAATCCCTGGCGAATCAATCAGCGCCCCTTGTGTGAGGTCATGTGCATCAAACGGCATCAGACGGGTGGTGGTGGTGGTGTGCTGGCCAAGCGCGGAGTTTTCGGAGATCACATTCACTCGCTGCATGGCTTCGGGCATCAGGGCATTGATCACTGAGCTTTTGCCTACGCCTGATTGACCAACGAAGACCACAGTATGGCCGTTTAACTTCGCTTGCAGTTCACTCAGATCACCGTCGGTACGGATGCACAGTGTGTCGTAGCCTAGCGCCCGATATTCGGCCAATCGATCCAGTAGCGGATCGTTTTCAGTCAGCAGATCCGCCTTGCCCAGTACCAGTAGCGCGGGAATATCCGCTTGTTGACAGGCCACCAGATAGCGGTCGATCAGTTGCATGGAGGGGACAGGTAGTGCAGCAAACATCACCACAATCAGACTGACATTGGCGGCGACGGGTTTGACTTTATGATAACGATCTGGGCGGGTCAGTAGGCTTTGGCGTGGGTGGAGTGCGGTGATGATGCCTAAACCTGTATTGGCATCTGCTTGCCAGCGTACCCGATCCCCTGTGATCAGCACAGGCAGGTTGGTGCGGGTATGACAGCGCCAAATCTCACCCAGTTCAATCGCCCGCCAAAACGGTACAGGCTCACCTTCGGCCACAATAGGGGGAGATAAGGGCTGCGCAGGAGCGCTCAACACTTGCACTTCAAGCTGTCGGCCATAGTGCGCCACGATCAACCCTTCGAGAGTTTCGCCTGATGTCCCATCAGATGAGGGCTGGTCTTGCTGTTGGCGGCGACTATGCTGAGCATCAATTCGGCGCGCCTGCTGATCGGTCAGCCGACGTTTTCGGATCATCGACATCGTGTAAAAAATCGTCTCAAAAAGATCGTGCAATGTAGCATGTTTCGGGGATTTGCCACGAATGAGCCAGCAGGATTATCGATGTAGATAGCGTAAAAAATCATAAAAAATGCGGGTCGAACGCACCATGTGAGTGTGAGTTTGGTAGTATGCCGAACATTATTTGCTGATGATTGAATTGTGATGAGTGCAGCGAACCCAACAGATCAAGCGATGGCGCAGCGGTTGATTTGGATTGATCTGGAGATGACGGGATTAGATACCGATCAAGACCGTATTATTGAAATTGCGACCATTGTCACTGACGAGCATTTGAATATTCTGGCGGAAGGGCCAGTACTGGCGATTCATCAGCCAGATATCGTGCTGAATGCGATGGATGAGTGGAACACCCGTCAACACGGTCAATCGGGTTTGATCCAACGGGTGCGCCGTAGTACGTTGACTGCACAGGACGCTGAGCAACAAACACTGGCATTTTTAAAAAAATGGGTCGAGCCAAAAAAATCGCCGATGTGTGGTAATTCAATCTGTCAGGATCGGCGCTTTATGCATCGGCTCATGCCTGACTTGGAACAGTTTTTTCATTATCGCAACTTGGATGTGTCGTCGGTGAAAGAGCTGGCACGGCGCTGGCGGCCAGAGATTATGGCGGGCTTAAAAAAAGATGCCTCGCACTTGGCGATGGATGATATTCGAGACTCAATCCGTGAGTTGAAATATTACCGCGAGTACTTTTTTCGGGTGAGCTAAACATCTGTAGAAGATGCTCTATTGAGCGGTAACAGTGTTCTGGTGGCACTCACGCTGTTATTGCTCACGTTCAATCACGAATGATCTGCATGATTGCAACTGTCTTTTTCTACCGACAGCCGCTGTAGGTGGACGACTTTTTGCTGCAAAGACAACATCAATACGCTACAGTGTCTGCACCCCAAAATTACCCAAGGATTGGGATGTGGCCGACCGCTTTAATGATCTCTTACTGAGACGTTTTGATAATATTTTGGATTGGACGCCTGTCCAAAAATCCGTATTGTTGATGTCGGTGTTGGCTTTTATTTTTGCTCAATATTTGTTGCTACATTGGTACTATTTAGCCTTTCCCAGCGACTATGTGGATGTATCTGTGGCAACACGGATGACCAAATGGCATGTGCTGCTTTTGGTCAGTAGTGTGGCATTCATTGTAGTCGCTCGGCGCTATAAAAAAGTGCCGCGTGCACAGGTCATCATTCCTTATTTGTGTACGTTTTATTATTCAATCACGCTGGTTGGTCTTGGCTATTTGATTGGTTTGCTGACCGCTGCATCGGGTATGGTGATGATTGGTGCGCCTTTATTGGGGATGGTGTTGCTCGGTCAGCGGGTGGTGTACGTGTCGATGGCTTTTGCCTTGGTGCTGATTTTTATTTTGTCGCTGCTGACGGCGCTGAATTATATCCCGTATGCACCACTATTTGTGCCTGAGTTTTGGATTGCACCCGAAGCACGGCTGTCTTTGTTTAGCAGTGTTTTGTTTTTTTCTGCCCCGCATTTTGTGTTTATTGTGGCCTTTGCCGATTTGATTCTACGCCAACGTCGCCAGCGTGATGAGATGATTCGACAGTTGAGCCTGACGGATAGCTTGACTGGGATTGATAATCGGCGAGCGGTGTGTGCATTTTTGCATGATCAATTGACGCTGGCCAAGCGCAAACAACGACCAATTGCGGTAGTGATCGCGGATTTAGATCGCTTTAAATCCATCAATGATCGGTTTGGGCATTTGATTGGCGATCAAGCGTTAAAGCTATCCGCAGCTTGTTTTGAGGCCACGATTCGGGAGTCTGATCGTTTGGGGCGCTATGGCGGGGAGGAGTTTTTGATCGTCTTTCCCGAAACCTCAATTGAGGAGGCGGCTGAGATTGCGGAGCGTTGTCGTCAGCGCTTAACCGAAGTCAAGCTATACGCTGAAAACGGGCAACGGGTTGCACTGAGTGCCAGTTTTGGGGTGTATGGCGTGCCAGATGGGCAGACAGATATGGATGCTTTGGTGCGATATGCGGATCAGAACATGTATGCCGCCAAGCAGGCTGGCCGCAATCGAGTGTGTGCAGATATGCCAGAATTAGAGCAAGACCAAACGGATACCCCTCCAGCGGTATAGGCCAAATTGAGGTCATCACAATCCGTCTAGTGTGCCAATACCCATACGATCATCAATAAAATCATAATGCTACTAAAAGCAGGTAGATACTGGCCAAGCCTGCTGCTGGTTACTGGTGCGGCTGGTTTTGTTTTGGGGTTCTTGGTGGTGTTGCGTTGTGGACTTGTTTTGGTCTGCTGACGGGGGGCGGGTTGTACCTTGGGCTGTGGTCTTGGGGTGATACTGCGTGTTTTGGAGGGTTGTGCTGTTGCGCGTTTTGGTTTTTTGGGGATGGGCTGCTCATCCGCAACCATAAACGGGTTGTCAATGTGGCTGGTCGATGTGGTTTTTGCTTTGGCTTTAGCCTTGCTGGGTTTGGTTTTAGGTGTTGGGGTGAGCTGTTGCACAAGTTGTTGAGCGTCGCATTGAAAATCAACCAAATCATCAATCTCAAAGTCCTCATGCACGACTTTATTACGCAGCGTCGCAATTTTGCGTAGGCCACGAATCGTCTCATGGTCGAGTTGATCTTCAATACTGCTGGTTTTTTCGTGTAGACCGCGCCCCGTCGCACCGTAGTGCTGTTCAAGCAGTTGTTCCAGTTGTTTGCTGGCACGGATCACGGTTTCGATTTGACTCAAGTACAGGCACTCAAAACACTCGGGGCAACAGGATAAACCAATCCAGACGGGTTGCGGTAGTGGATGATCTGAATGGTACGACGTTTTATGACGCAGCTTACCGGCCAAATATCTACACAACCTAGACAACTGTGCCAATCAGCGCTAATCTGCACCGATTCGTTATGTTTTTAAAAATATAACGAGTGATTGGGTCGGTTAAAAACTGGTAAACCAGATAGGTTGCATGCATGATCAACAACACAAAATTAGGCGTACTGCCGCTTGCAACTGTGCTGGGTCTTGCCGTCAGTACGAGTGCATCGGCTGAGCAAGTGACGGTATTTGCTGCCGCCAGTTTGACCACCGTGCTGACTGAGGTGGCGCAGCAATACCAAAAACAGTATCCAGCAGATCAGATTCGGTTATCTTTTGCGTCCTCATCGACGCTGGCACGGCAGATTGCGCAAGGCGCACCTGCACAGGTGTTTGTATCAGCAGATCTCAAATGGATGGATTATCTGCAACGTCAACGACAAATTGATCCTGCGAGTCGGTTGAATCTGTTGGGTAATCAGTTGGTATTGGTTGCACCAGCAGGTCAAGCGCGTGCCGTCAGCTTGCAGCCGAATGCAGCTTGGGCGACTGGCTATCGCGGTCGCTTGTGTATGGGCGCGCCTGATAGTGGTGTACCTGCGGGGCTATATGGTCAGCAGGCTTTGAAGTCACTCAACTTATGGAATCATGTTAAAGCACGCGTCGTGGGCACAGAGGATGTGCGTAGCGCGTTAGCGTTTGTGGAGCGCGGCGAGTGTGATCTCGGTATAGTTTATCAAACTGATGCCAAGATCAGCCCAAACGTTAAAATTGTTGCCACATTCGCACCGACCACCCATACCCCGATTGTTTATCCTGCAACTTTGATGCCCAAGTCATCACGCAGTGCACGGCGGTTTTTGCAGTATCTGCATTCACCTGCAGCAGAAAAGGTATTTGTGCGCGATGGTTTTGTGTTTAAGCCTGAGTCTGCAAAATGACCCTCAGCCCTGACGAAATGCAAGCGGTTTGGCTCTCGGTCAAGGTGGCGACGTGGTGTGTGCTGCTCGGTGTCGTTCCAGCGATTGGGTTGGCATGGTTGCTGGCGCGTTGTGAATTTTGGGGCAAAAGTTTGGTCGAAGCCTTGGTGATGCTGCCATTGGTATTGCCGCCAGTCGTGCCAGGTTATTTACTGTTATTGCTGTTCGGTCGGCAAGGCGCGATTGGTAGCTGGCTTGATCAATATGGCATTCAGGTGGCGTTTCACTGGACGGGTGCGGTATTAGCCTCGCTGGTGATGTGTCTGCCGTTATTTGTGCAGTCGATTCGCTTGTCGCTGCAACAGCAAGATATTCGGCTGGAGCAAGCGGCGCAATTGCTGGGTGCGAGTCGGTTACGGGTGTTTTTTACCGTGACCTTGCCGCTGTGTTGGTCGGGGATTTTGGTTGGAGCGGTGTTAGCATTTGGGCGCAGCTTGGGGGAGTTCGGTGCGACGATTACCTTTGTCGGTAATATCAATGGGGAAACCCGTACCTTGCCACTGGCTATTTATTCAGCGATTCAAAACCCTGCTGGCGAGGCGTTGGCATTGCGCTTGATTGCGCTGTCGGTGCTGCTGGCATTTTTCGCGCTGATGATGGGCAATTGGCTCAATCAACGTCATCAGTCCCGCTTAGGACATCGACATGCTTGAGTTTGATTTAAAGTTATGGCGTGGTGAGTTTGAGTTGGACATGCAAGCTCAGATGCATCAGCCGATTACACTGATTTTGGGCGCGTCAGGTTCGGGTAAATCGACGTTATTGGCGTTATTGGCGGGTCTGTTAAATGCGGAGTTGTTAAAAGCAAAATACGGCAGAATCAGCCTGAACCAGCGCGTATTATTTGACCATCACAACAACATCAATCAGTCCAGTCAGCGACGGCGAATTGGACTGATGTGGCAGGATGGGCAGTTATTTCCACATCTGACGGTACAGCAAAATATTGAGTATGGCTATCGGTTGCTGAAGCCTGAGCAACGTAAAATTCAGCCAAAACAGTTGATTGAGTTATTAGAAATTGGTCATTTGTTGCAGCGACGGCCACGGCATTTGTCGGGTGGTGAAAAACAGCGGGTGGCGTTGTGTCGGACGTTGCTGGCGTCGCCAGAGTTGTTGTTGTTGGATGAACCGTTGACCGCGCTGAATCCGAGTTTAAAGCAGCCGATTTTGGCGTTTTTAAAGGCGATTCCGACGCAGTTTGGCATTCCGCTGTTGTATGTGACGCATCAGCTTGAGGATTGTGAGGTGTTGGCGGGGGAAATGTGGCAGTGTTCGTCGGGTCGGTTGGTGCTGCAATCTGATAAAAAGTAGCATTAAGCCACGGTAGTTCCAACTGATGAGATTTTAAATACAGTGGCTTGCCTGCCGCTGGCCTCACTTTTGACAGGCCAAAAGTAAGCAAAAGCCCATGTGTTTGGAAGACTCGCCATCCATGGCTCAAACAGTTCCAAACACGCTGTCCCTGTACTAATCACATACCGCTTTACTGGTTGGCTAACCACTCTGCCAATTGCTGTTCAAATGGTTCAGTGGCTTGTAGTGCCGCCT
>JAYXXU010000344.1:0-3486 GCA_036019135.1 Pseudomonadota bacterium
GATCAACAAACAGGCGTGATCGCCTTGGTACTGATTGCTTTCAGCCTGCTGTTGTTATATAGCCGCTTTGTTGAACCCAATTGGTTGCTGATGCGCCAGACGCGGATTGCACTGGATACGCCGCAGCGGCTGGCACAGCCCGTGACTGTCGCCTTGGTAGCAGATATTCATCTGGGCTTGTTTTCGGGGCAGGCCAAGCAATTGCGCCGAATCGCCAAAGCCGTAAATGCAGCGCAACCGGATCTGGTGTTATTTGCGGGTGATTGGACGTATGAGCCGAATCGTGGCGACTTGGCACAGCAGTTTGCGGCATTGCAACATATTCATGCACCTATGTATTCAGTGTTGGGTAATCATGATGAGGAGTTACCTGGCCCACCGCTACAACAGGCATTACGGGCTGCGTTGGCCTCACTCGGGATTGCGGATCTAGAAGGGCAGATTGTTGATTTGGCTGAGGTACGTTTGTTAGGGACGGGTGACTTGTGGGCGGGTAAGGCCGATTTGGCGGGCTTGTCTGCGCTACCACATGACAAGCCGTGGCTGGTGATGGCACATAACCCTGATACGGTGAGTCAAATTCCAAGCTTGCCAGCGCGCCCATTGATGGTGGCAGGTCATACACATGGCGGTCAGGTGAATTTACCGTATTTGACGGCGTGGGTGCTGCGTAAAACCTCGCAGTTGGGCTGCAAAGAAGGACTCTATCAACAACCCACTGCGCAGGTGTTTGTGACGGCTGGTACAGGGTTGGTGGGGCTACCATTGCGTTTTGGTATGCCCCCACGCATTGATCTGCTGACGTTGTATTAGTCAACAGATCAGAGGGCTTTAGGTTAGGAGATGTTTTTTTCTGGGTTGGACTCTGGCAGGGATTTGTCAGACTCGGCTTCTTCTTTCGGATAGAGCAGGTCAATATTAATCCCAAGCGCAAGGGCACGTTTTTCCCATTGTTGACGTGCCAGCAATTGCATGTCTTCGACTTTATCCACCTCATCCATGATTTCCATGCCGAGTAGCGTTTCAATCACATCTTCAAGGGTCACAATACCTTTGGTTTCGCCATATTCGCCGACCACCAGGGCAATATGCTGACGATGGTTCAGCAACAATTCCAGCAAGCTTGATAGCGAAATGCTGCGGGTCACGGTCATGATTTCGCGTTTAAAATGCGTGAGAGGCAGATCTGCTTGATCACGTGATTTGGACAGTAGGATTTCGTTTTTAAGCACAAAACCTGTAATGGTATGTATATCATCACTGTACAGCGGAATGCGTGAAAATGGCGTATCTGCCTGCTCAGCCAATGCTTGAGACACCGTCAGCGTCTCGTCTAGGGCTGTGATGACTGTGCGTGGGGTCATGATGTCTTGTGCGCGTAACCCACTAAATCTAAATAAATTGCGGATGATTTGCGATTCGCGTTCATTGATATGACCTGATTCTTGGCCAATCCCTGCCATCGCCACGAACTCATCGCGGCTAAACACATGTACATCGTGCCCACGCGCCAGTAACTTGGTAAATTTTTCTGAGATCCAAATCAAAGGGTACAGACCCAGCGTGATCACACGGACAAACCATGCCGTAAAACCGCTCAGCTTACGCCAGTACATTGCACCGAGAGTTTTGGGCAAAATTTCGGATAAAAATAAAATCAGCAAGGTCATGACCGCAGAAAACACACCAAACCATGCACTACCGAACACCACAGTGGCTTTTGCCCCAGAGCCGATAGCGCCCACGGTGTGAGCGACGGTGTTTAAGGTCAGAATAGCGGCCAATGAACGGTCGATATTGTCATCTTTGAGCTGTTTGAGTGCGGCTGCTTTTTTTGGATTTTTATCGTTGAGATCTGCAATATAAGAGGGGGTAATGCTGAGTAAGGTGGCTTCAGCCAGCGAACATAAAAAAGAAATTACAAGTGCAGATAAAACAAATATAATCAATAAGATCACATCGGTTTGTGTTGCAGATGCTTCAATTGGATTGGCTGAACCAGCGGTGGCTGCAACAGCGGCGGTGGTGGCCAATAATAGGCAACCAAGCGTTACGGCTATAGGAAGTCGAGAACGCGTTCGTATATTCATGATCGTACAAAGATCTCTTAGTCAGGGATGATTAGCATAACAGCAAATCTAGGCTGTATGTGGTGGTGAATTGGGGATCAGCTTCGCGAATTCAAGAAACCCAGCGTTGATGACAATATCTCGTGAATTGGGCAGCAGGTTTTGTGCCAACTGCCATTCATATTGTTTGCCGTCTATCTGCGTTGACGACGCAGATCTAGCGGATATAGCGTTCATCCACGCTAAAATTGGCAGGGTGCTTGCCTTGAATACCTTGATAAAATGCCATGATTTCGCCTAAATCTTGTTCGATATGGCCTGTTGGATAGATGATTTTGCCAATGCCCGCTTCTTTTTTTGCGTAATCCAGATAGGCCAGCGCAATCGGCACATTGGCCGCCAGCGCGACATAATAAAAACCAGTTTTCCACTGTTGCTGTTTGGCGCGTGTGGCTTCAGGAGTGACCAGCATCACCAAGCGTGGATGGGTTTGAAATAAACTGGCCATGGCTTGCACCATGCTGGGGCGCTCTTCGCCCGCTTGGCGTGGACTCCGATCAATTCCAATGCCTCCCATTGCCCGCACAAATACCCCAAAAGGCGGCTTCATATAGCTGTCTTTGATGGTGATTTTGACGGGGATATCCATCACGATAAAGGCCAGCTTGGTATACACGGAGTCCCAATTGCTGGTATGAGGAGCCGCAATCATCACGCACTGCTGAAGGTCTGTAGGCAGATGATTGTCAAATGTCCAACCGAGTGATTCGAGGGTTTTTTGGGCGAGCCGCCTACGCAGATTCATATATCAATGACCACTCAGAATTGGCGCGAAGAATACGGCAAATCGTCTTTTTTGTCCTGACCAATCGCACCAAAAAACACCTATTTGGGGCTAGATGAGCTTAGTGGTCTGAGCGCTGTTGCTGACAATCCCGACAAATCACATAAAGATTGCCAATGGTATTGTCATATTTCAGTCCATTCACATGTTCGACTTGGAGCTGATCGCGTTGTGTGGTGTAGTTGCGTTGACAAGATGCGCAGATCCAACAGGAGTAGTCACGCACATAGTGCGCAATCTCTGGCCAGTCATCGGTGTAGGTGTTGGGACGCTGACCATCTTCGCGTCTGAGTGATTGGTACTCTGGCAAGCTCAGCATGCTGGGATACTGTTGATAAAAATCGATTAAATCAAAGCTCTGTTGAATATGTTGCTGAATATCCTCCGAGAGCGTCGGGCTATAGCCGTGCCATGCTAGTGTGGCCAAACAATCAGGGCAGATGGTGCGTGTTTTTTGGCTCGACACCGACTCAGCGTCAGGCTGCAATGTTGGCAGATCAAGATGATTCATCGGACTGGTTGAGAGCTGACAACGTTGGTGAGGCTGCGTCGCGTAATGCTGTGCAATAACTG
>JAYXXU010000345.1:0-16819 GCA_036019135.1 Pseudomonadota bacterium
TGATTCACCGTTGGATTTTGATCGGCGGATTCGGGCGGTTGAGCATTTCCGGCGCTTGCCAGAAGCGGCAGCGTTGGCTGCTGCGAATAAGCGGGTGGCGAATATTCTGGCCAAAGAAGCCGATCAAGCCAGCATTGCCGCAAGTGCCGTCGATGCGGGTCTGTTGGTTGAGGCAGCCGAGCGGGCATTGTTTGCACAGCTTGAGGCGTTAGAGCCGGTCGTTCAGCCGTTGCAGGAGGCGCGGGATTATACGCCAGCGTTGTCGAAGCTTGCGGCGTTACGCGAATCTGTGGATCTGTTCTTTGATCAGGTGATGGTCAATGCTGACGATGCGGCGTTAAAACTCAATCGGTTACGCTTGCTGGCGCGGTTGCGTGGGTTGTTTATGAGTGTGGCGGATGTGAGTGTGTTGCAGGGTTAACGGTCATGAGGAGGGTATAGTGCCCTCCTCTTTTGATTCAAAAAATCGCTGCGTAAGCCTAACAGCGACTGTTACTTAACCATCTGAAGGGAAATATGCAATTGGTGCGACCTGTTGCCCGCTATCTGACCCACAACCCATAATGTTGATTAAACTTTCTAAACGATCACCATCAGATACTTTGACTAAAAAGTAACTGAGCATATCAGAGCTTGCCCAAAACCAAACGTCAAGCCCATGATCGTCTTCATCCTCGTCATCCCAATCATCTTCAGTCGAAGCCGTTTCTGGCTCTGGATGTTGAGCGTCTGTGTCCTGTCCTTCTTTGTACTCAAAGCCCTCTAGGATATCTTGTAGCTCTTCTGCAAGGAGCAACATCAGAAAATCGTGATCATGAAATTCCTCCATTAGATTGCCATCTTCATCAAAAAAACGATGCGTATAACCGTCTAGCTTGGAGACCCCCAGCTCACGGAGTCTTTTGTGCATACCCTTGGCAGCCCAATCGACATCGCTGTAATCTGATGTGTTAAAATCTGCAATATTCTTAAGCCCATAAAAAATATCATGTTCTTGATCAATATAACGATCTGCTTCAAAATCTCTTGAAAAGCGCGTCAGGTTGGCTTGGGCTTTCTCGGCTTGACCCAGCGCAACTATCCAGCAAAACTCGCGGATGGCATTAAACACCTCTAGTGAAAGCCCTGCTGGACATGCATGTTCGGTGAGTAAAAACTGTTGTTTGCTAACTGCGGCACTCATGGAAGACTCCGTCTTCGTTCGTTATGTGAGGCTCGATTATGAGATAAAATCACACTGCAAAGGAACTCCTTTAAGTTGATATGCGACATATAGCGTCGCGTAATTTTGTTGAATAATGTTCAAATGATATGAGTTGATTCATCGCACGTTACGAATTCTACATGCTGTACTTTATCCGCCATGCGCAAAGCTTTGCCAATATCGGTGGAACAGTACCCAACACAACACAAATCACACTGGAGCACTCAATGCCAAAACTCAGATTACGCCAAGCAACTACAATCAGTGCACTCTTTAGCACTCTGATGTTGACTGCATGCGTATCTGTCAAACCTTATGATGGATACACAGGATTCAATGTACTTTCCGAATCTGAGCAAAAGTTCAGCTATACCGCAAAAACCAAAAAGGGGGAGTCACATACCGTTCAGCAACTACAACGTGGCTGCGCTCGGTATTTTAAGGTTGAACCCTCTCAAATCACGCTGTCGAATGTCTCGATCCAATCCAAGGTGCAGCGGGTCACCATGATCACGAAGATTCCCATCATTACCAGCCATGATGGAGCAGTTTTTAGTACAACAAGTGCGCTTGATCAAGATCAGCTCGACTTGAAACTCATTGAAGCAACTGCAACCTGTAAAATCTGACTTCAAATGTAGCCGCTATCAAATCAATCGGATGTCAGTCTTTATCAAACGACATAAATGGGGATAGACATGCTCTACTTTATCCGCCACGCGCAAAGCCTCGCCAATATCGGCGGCACGACTCCAGACACCAAGCAAATCCCGCTGACCGACCTCGGCTGGCAGCAAGCACACGCCCTGCTGGATCGTTTTGCTCAGGTGGATCGCATCATCATCTCGCCGTATCTACGCACCCGACACACCGCACAACCACTCCTCGACCGTGCTGGCTTAACCCCTGAAGTCTGGCCGATTCAAGAATTTAACTATTTGTCATCAGTCAAATACGCCAATACCTCTGTGGCAGAGCGCAAGCACGTCGTCGATGCCTACTGGCACAATGCGGATATTGAGTATTGTGATGGCGATGATGCAGAGTCGTTTGCTGATTTTTATCAACGTACCCAACAGATGCTAACCCGCTGCCAAGCTTTACATCAGCAAGCACCGGAGCAGACGATTCTGGTTTTTACGCATGGTCGGGTCATGCAATTGCTGCGTTTATTGTTGATTAACTCGCCGCCACTATCACGCGCACTGATGCAGGATTTTTTAGACTTGGAAAAACAAGAAAAAATCTGGAATACTCGCGTGGTCGCATTGGATGAATGGCAAACGACCCACTCAGCGGACTAAATATGCGCCAATTCGCCCTATCTTCCAAAAAACTACGCAATATTCCACGGCGGAAACGCGCTTTAGCTCGTTGGGCAGCGGGGTTTAATGGTCGATATATTCCCGCACAGCAACCCGATGAGTGTTTTTTTAATTGGAAAATTCCTGTTCACTTACACCTGTTACAAGGCAAGCAGACCACGCCAGACCTGCAAGCGTTTTGTATGCAGCAATTGATTCAGGCCGCACAACACCTAATCGCCGCAGCACAACCATCAGAACAATATTATCGCGTGGCCTGCCTGATCGTCTGGCCGTATCTGCATCAGAGTGAAGTCACCATTTTTTATGATCCTGAGTATTATCAGGGTTTTCTCAACACCCCAACACCGCTGCCTCGTAGCCTCCTGCTTGAACAATTGGCACTCGATATTCCTGAAGATTGGCAAGTGGTCGGCGTAGATGTTACCCAACCCGATGACCCGCAATCAGTTATATGGTGGGTCATTGGACAACCCGTAATATCAGCCAACCATCTACCTAATCCACTGGCAAACCATGCTGTCTGCCCCAATCCATAGCAGCACGACGCATAGACTCATTCAGATCTTTCATACGCTGACGATGTACCTTGCGACATTCAGCACCTGCTCGACCACTGAGACAGGCGGCCAATCCCTGCTGAATGGCTAAGGCTTTTTGTTTGCCATCACTGATCATCTGTGCGCCCATTTGCGTGGCTTGCTGAACCGCTGGGGCAGTAAAAGCCGTCACCATCCGATAGCCTTGGGTTGAGTAGGTACGATCCGTGGGTGACATGGCCAAAAACTCAATCGACACGTCTCCACCATCCAGATCCGCGCCCTCCCAAATCACCTTACGCACTTGTTTATTCAGGTTAACCCGAGCATCTTTGAATACGCCACTGCCCATCCCCAGCCAAGGCACTTGGGTCGCAATCGGACTACTGCCTCGATCCAACCAGACCTGCATAAACTGTGGCCGCCCCTCCACCATGAATCGCCCACGCCAGCCTTGTGCATTGCCGCTTGGCGGATGGGTCAAGTGCTGCGGCGTACGCGCAATGCTGTCCAAAAAAGCCTTTAACTGACGACGCTCAACCGTGCGTGCTAAAGGCAGCATTTGACCCGATTGATGGCAAACGTCGCCAAGTTGTGGTGTTTTGCCACAGATCAAGACATCGCCAGTCGCCGTGCGCAAGACAAAATCAAGCTGCCCATATGCAGGATTGATCGCACCCAATACATGCTGGACATCTGCGGCTTCTACCAACCAGCTGCCATCACGACTATTTAAAAAATAACTAAAATCAGCCAGCACATCACGCTGATCCACGCGATGTAATACTTTCCAATCAAACCTGAACTTGCCAACGGGCGTGGTTGGATTGGCAGGAAAACGACTTTCGGCTGCAAAAAAAGCATCACGCCGACGTTGCGCATCAATCGCTTGAAACGGATCATCAATCGGCCTGAGCTCGCGCATTTCACCAAACATATCCGTAGCTTTGGCTGTCCCAGACTCCACGATGTCGATAGGCATATCAAACGGATTGTCGGCAGGACGGCTGTCAGGACGGATCTCCTCCCCAAGCGTCCGCGCTGCTGCCGAACCAGACTCCACCACCTCAATCGGTGCATCAAATGGACTGGGAGGCGCTGCACTAACCTGTTCACCTGCGATTGCGGCGGCGGTTTGTCTGGATTCAATCACCTGTATATCGGTTTTGGGCGGGTCAAATGGGTTTGGGGGATCACCACGCTCCGCCACGGCAGTCATCGTGGTACATGCCAAGGTCAATCCAAATATTAACTGCACGCTCTTTTTGTTCATATCAGGCACTCCTGTCGGATGCAGCCCACATGGGTGTACGTTATTTTTAACCAAAGACTCGCCTCTCGTCCAAGGTATTGGTCACATTTTAGGAAAAATTACAGCAAACATCAGTCACAACATGCGCACGGATAAAATGACTTGCGCCAATCATTAAACTGTCACCCCAGACCCGCCGAATATTTGTTAGTCTCGGAGGAGTTTTACCTGAACGGAATCCGCATGAAAACCATCCTGATCGCCAACCAAAAAGGCGGCTGTGGCAAAACTTTAACCGCAATCACCCTTGCCAGTGCCTTAGCTGCACGCGGCGATAAAGTTGCACTCGCTGACGCTGATCCACAAAAATCCTCACTGCGCTGGCTCAAACTCCGCCCCGATACGGCGCAGCATGTGATTGGCTTAGACTGGCGTAACGAAAAAAGCATCGGCGATGCCCCAAAAAAAACCGACTGGCTGATCATTGATGCACCCGGTGCCTTAAGCGGTGAGCATGCTGAGCTGTTGATTGCCGAAAGTCATGCCATTATTACCCCTGTGCAGCCGTCGTTTTTTGATGTCGACAGTACCCAGCGCTTTTTAAAACAAATCGAAGACATCAAACGCATCCGCAAAGGCAAAACCGCGCTGCATTTACTCGCCAATCGTGTCCGTGCGCAAGCCGTTGCCAACCAACAACTGAATCATTTTTTTGATAAAATCGGCCAACAACCGATTGCATGGATTACCGAGCGTAGTGCTTATCCGCAACTCGCCGCTGAGGGTTTGAGTGTGTTTGATCGACAGCAAAAACTATACCGAGATATTCAGACACAATGGCAGCCTGTTTTGGATGCACTACGTTAGTCTATCGCATTCAAAATATCGCTATACTCCTCAACAGACTCGTTGAGGACCATCAACCCATGAACGCCTTGCATTACTATGTCATCGGCATGCTGAGCGCGACTGTATTGGTCGGCTGTGTAGGTGGGGTACGTCCTTATGATGGTGTAGTTGGTTTTACACCGTTGCCACAACAAGCTGATCAATATCGCTATGTCGCTGAAAGACGTAAAGGTGAAGCCTTTGTGGTCGCGCAACTACGCAAAGGCTGTGCCGAGCAATTAGGTATTGCTTTTGAACAAGTACAGCTTGATCAGTTGCAAATCAATCACGCCACCCGTCAAATCAGTCAAAACACCCAAGTCCCGATTGGGATCACGTTTAGCGGTGATAACTTCCAAACTGATCGGCAGGTCGTCCAAGGCCAAGACATGGATCAACGTCAGATTCAGGTGATTGAAGCCTCTGCACGCTGCACCCATGCCATTACATCAAAAGCCACAGCATCAAAACCCCATCAATGACCGACTGAAGCTAGCCGTTCGGCAAAAAAACCGAGCACCCGATGCAACGCCTGTTGGGTTGGATGTCCTGCCTCATCAATCAAATCAATGGTCAATACCGAATGTGCCGTGATGCTATTGCCATGTGGATTGCGAAAGCCCGAGTCAATCGTCATCCCCTCAAAACCCTCACCAAAAGCATTGCTCAAAGCACAAAAACGCTGCGGCGGACACAGCGGATCATGACTAAAACGCAAGCCTAAGATCTTAAGCCGTTCATCTCTGACACGTTGCTGCAAAATCTCTACGCCTTCTGGACTTAGATGTAAGCCTGCTTTTTGCTGCTGGGTCAGGCCCACAGGTAACGAGGGCTGACTGAGTACAGGCGCAGTGACCCATGTATCTAGTGCCAACGTCAGGGCAAAATTCCCTGTCAAACACATGCCCAGCACCCCTACTGATCCCCCCAGCTCATCATGAATGGCTTTGGATAACCCACGCAAAAAATCTGTGACGGGACTGCTCTTGTTGGCTTCAAAGACTGCAAATTCCTTGCGCACACAGGACATGGCCAATTGCTTGACCGTGCTACCAATCCCAAATGGCGCACCCGCCACACCGAACAAACATGGCATCAACACCGTAAACCCCGCATCCACCACGCGACGAGCAAAATTGGCCACTTCAGGGGTAATATTCGGCACTTCATGAATCACAATCACCGCAGGCCCTGTCCCCTTACGATAAACGGGATAGGTATAGTCGGCATAGGTCAAGGTGTTGACCTCAAAATCCGATAATGCATCAAACTGCTTAATGGTTGGGCGCATGGCAAATCCTTTGTGATGACGGATAAAATCAATACAGCTTAAACGGTTTGATGACAATTGAACGAGCCCAATCTGCGACGATCAGATGACTGTCGATGTCATCGATATTTTTATGCATATCATCACCCGCAAGCGCACCTGCCCATGCTAAGGTCGTGACTGCGATCACAGCATATCGCGCTCATTACAGTGTCATTTTTTTCATTCGAGTCTTTCATGCCCGCGCCTCATGTCGTTAATCGTCTATTACTACTGACCCTCTTGGTTGGGCTACTGATTCTCAGCTATCAAATTCTGGCATTTTTTATCTCGCCTGTGCTGTGGGCAGCAATTTTGGCTTATGTGACGTGGCCGTTGTATCGACGGCTGTACACCCTGCTACATGGACGGCGCAATCTGAGTGCGCTGATCATGGTTTCAAGCTTGGCTTTGATCATTGGTGTGCCGCTGTTGATTGGGGTGTTCGTGCTACAACAAGAAGCGCGGCAACTGTATGTCCACCTACAAGGTCAGTTACTGGCAGGCCAAATCACTGTGCCCGAACTGCTGACACGACTGCCCGTGATTGGCGCACAAATCGAACAAATGGTACGTGAAGTCAATGCTGATCCCGACCAAATCACCCAACAGACTCGGCAGTGGGTGCAGTCACATCTGGCTTATGGCAAGCAGATTTTTAATGAGATTTCACGCAACCTTGCCCGCTTGAGCTTTGCCCTATTGACGCTGTTTTTTATGTATCGCGATGGGGATCGGGTGCTGGCACAGGTGCGCGCGGCACTACACAAGATTTTGGACAGTCGATCTGAAGGTTATTTGCAAGCGATTGGGCAAACCACACAAGCCGTGGTGTATGGGATTGGCTTGACCGCTTTGGCACAAGCCCTGTTAGCAGGCTTGGGTTATATGGTGGCAGGTGCACCGAGTCCAATTTTGCTGACCTTAGTCACTTTTTTGATTGCCTTAATTCCATTTGGAACACCGTTTGCGTGGGGCGCGGTCTGCATTTGGATGTTCTCTCAAGGTCAAACCATGCCCGCGTTGGGGTTGGCGTTATGGGGGATTTTTGTGGTCAGTTGGATTGACAACATCATCCGACCGATGGTGATTTCTGGTGCGACCAAAGTGCCGTTTTTGTTGATTATGTTTGGGGTGTTGGGCGGCTTGGCGGCCTTTGGCATGATTGGGCTGTTCATTGGCCCTGTGATTTTGGCGGTACTCTTGGCGGTGTGGCGTGAATGGCTGGCGCAAGAAGGCGTAGTGATTGATACGACAGCTCAGCCATCGCCCACGAACCAAGCGTCACCCACGCCAGATCAATCCACAAACTGAGCCAACACCCCGTTCAAATAATTCATGCCCTGTGCGGTGCATTGTAGCCGCGTGGGGTCGTCAACCAGTAAGCCTTGTGCCTGTAACTGCTGAATCACGGGTAACACCCGCGTCAAGGCCAAACCTGTGCGTGCCGCGAACAACTCACTCACCACCCCATCATGCAACCGCAAAGCATTCATCATAAATTCAAACGGCAAATCCTCTGCGGTAATGCGCTGAACTTGCTTGGCAAGTGCAGGTGATTCTGCCAAATAATCTTTGGGCAAGCGGGTTTTTTGGTAGCGCTCAATGCGATCAGGCCATGTCACCTTGCCATGTGCGCCCGCACCAATCGCCAGATAATCACCAAACTGCCAATAGTTGAGATTGTGCCGACAGGGCTGCTCTTGCCGCCATGCTGATACTTCATAGGGCACAAAACCATGCGCGCGCAAAACCGCCTCCCCAGCACACTGAATTTCAGCCAATCGCTCCTCATCGGGCAAGCGCGGCTGGGTGCGAAAGAACACCGTATTCGGCTCAATGGTCAGTTGATACCAAGACACATGCGTTGCCCCCGCTGCAATCGCGGTTTGTAAATCCAAGACGGCCTGTTCAACCGTTTGGCTCGGTAGCCCATGCATCAGATCGACATTGACTCGCTCAAACCCTGCCGCACGTGCCTGCCCAATTGCGCGTTGCGCCTCTCGTGCGCCATGCACCCGCCCCAAGATCTTAAGCATCGGATCATCAAAGGTCTGTACCCCCAACGACAAGCGATTAATCCCGACTGCCAAATACTCCGCAAATGGTGCATGCTCGACACTACTTGGATTGGCTTCTAAGGTGACTTCACAGTCATGGCTAAACGAAAACAACAGACGCAATCGCTGAAATAACCGATCATAGCCCGCAGCCGAAATCAGTGAAGGCGTTCCACCACCAATGAACACGCTACTGATTGGCCGCCCTTGCGCCCAAGTCACTTGCTGCGCGGCATCTGCCAGCAGTGCATCCAGATAATCGGACTCCAGCACGGCATCCAATTGACCATCGGGCACGGCATGCGAATTAAAGTCACAATACGGACATTTTTTGATGCACCACGGCATGTGGATATATAGCGCCAAGGGGATTTGGGCTGGCTGCAACGGAGTTGAGGTCATAACACGCACCATGCAAACGGAGAAACCAACATGGCCTATTGGCTAATGAAATCTGAGCCAGAGGTCTTTGGCATTGATCATCTGGCACAACAGCAACAGTCGTTGTGGGATGGCGTGCGCAACTATCAAGCACGCAATTTTATGCGCCAGATGCAAGTTGGCGATACCGCACTATTCTACCATTCAAACTGCAAAATCCCTGCAATTGTTGGTGTGATGCGGATCAGTCGTGCAGGCTATCCCGATCCGACACAATTCGACCCTGATAGCCCCTATTACGATCCAAAATCTACTGTAGACCAGCCACGCTGGACAGCGGTAGATGTGGCATTTGTTGAAAAATGGGCACAGCCGCTCAGCTTGCAAGCACTCAAAGCCATGCCTGAGTTGGCCGATTTAGCCTTGGTCAAAAAAGGCAATCGCTTATCTTTGATGCCACTAACCGAGACCGAATGGCACGCCGTGATGCAGACCGCCAATGCTCAAAGCGCTACCCTCTAGGTCACCTTGCACTGTCTATCTTGTTTTATGCTTCAGGAGCTATCCCATGACCTCTCGTTTTTCCCAAGCACTACTGCTCACACTACCTGTCCTGTTGGCAGGTTGTGAAACGGATGGAACCACCACCAATCAACCCCAATTGCCCAGTGGGCTGTTTTTTGGTTTTTATAAAGAAGATCGCAGCAATATTGACAGTAATGTCGAAAAAATAGGTAGCTTTTATGCGGGTATTCCCAACACAAATGACGATCTAAACATGCATATGTCTTTTCAGTATGATCCCAATTGCCAAGCCATCAATTTGCTGACACTCAAAGGCATCAGAAGCAACCAGCTTGTCGCAACTGGCTCTGCGAAATTTGACCGAGCGATTGTGCCCGATACTTCCAACTCAACTACCATCAGTATCACTGGCGACTATACGAGCAATCCTCAATTGTCTAGTGGCGGCTACTATGGTGGCGTTTATGGGCGCACTGATCGCCAACCCTCTCAACCGAACCAACAACGTGGCTATGACAATCTAAATTGTAGTGGTGGCTATAATATTTCACGTCAGGGGGTTTGGTTTTTGTTTGCGGAAGGGACACGCCATCCCGCCAACTTTGACATCAATATACAGGCCAATACCAACCAAGTGTTATGGTCATTGCCATTGCTCGGAGACAACAAGGCTGCTCAACACGCCCTGATCAGTGTCTATGATCGCAATCAACTGCGCAGCAACAGCACCACAGAAAAAGCATTAGTACATCAAATTTTTGTCCCAGCAACACCCGCCGCTGCGCGCCTACCAACCGATCTCGACCAGTCCGAACGTGATTATGTTGTTACCGTGCAACTGTTTGATTCACAACTGAACTGGGGTGCGATTGCGCAGACCAATGCACGCTTTTAAGTATTGGTGATCATCACACCTGTCAGTTGCACGAACGTCCATCATCGCCGACTGCCCGCAAATCTCTGCACCGATCACAGAGTCACCACTGCACGACCAACAATACAGCCGCTACAATCGGCGGCTGATTCTTGATGAGCATTTGCTGTGTGGCCAAGCCAACTCGCCAAAACTGAACTCCGCACTTTATTTCACCTGATGCTGCCAATTTTGCTCACGCAAGTGGCGCAGGCAGGCTATGGCCTGATTGATACCATCATGGCAGGCCGCGTCTCCCCTGCCGATCTGGCCGCAATCGCAATTGGCGCTGGCCTTTGGTTGCCGATTTTTTTGTTGATCAGTGGTATTTTGATGGCCACAACGCCGCTGGTCGCTGAAGCGATTGGTGCCAAGCAACGCCAACGCGCGCCTCTGATTACTCATCAGGCAATTTGGGTCGGTCTGTTACTTGGGGTGATGGGGTTCTTTCTGCTGCGTCTGTCACCCATGCTGTTTGAGCCGCTGGGCGTGCCGAGCAATTTGCAAGCCATGACTACGACCTATTTAACAGGGGTGTCATATGGTGTGCCCGCGATGGCGGTCTATACCGCGCTACGTTGCTATACCGAAGCACTGGGACATCCACGCGTTGTCACAGTGATTAGTCTCCTTGGTTTGGGACTGAATATTCCGCTTAATTATGTCTTTATCTATGGCTATGGGATGATTCCCGCTATGGGTGGTGCGGGCTGTGGTTATGCCACTGCGATTCTGATATGGATGATGTTGCTGGCATTGATGAGCTATATCAGTTGGGCTAGCACTTACGCAGTTGTTCGCGTTTTTCAGCAGTTTAAACGACCTGTTTGGCGCGGCATGCGGCCAATTTTAGCATTGGGCATTCCTATCGGGGTATCGATTTTTTTTGAGGTTAGTTTATTTAGTATGGCTGCCTTGATCCTCAGCCCTTTGGGAGAGGTAGTGGTGGCCGCGCACCAGATTGCATTATCGGTGACATCGCAATTGTTCATGATTCCATTGGCACTGGCGATGGCATTAACCATTCGGATAGGACAGTTGTACGGCGAAAAAAACTGGGATACGCTCAAGCTGGTTCGCCACCTTGGTCTGCTCACTGCCACTACATTGGCGTTGTGTACCATGACGCTGATTGCATTATTCCGCGAGCAAATGGCGATGGCATATACTGCCGATACACAGGTACAAACCTTGGCAATTCATCTGTTGTTGTTTGCACTGGCCTACCAGTTGGTAGATGCTTGGCAAGTCAGTGCGGCGGGGATTCTGCGCGGGCTGCAAGATACCCAAGTGCCGATGTGGATCACGCTGTTTTGTTATTGGTTGGTGGCGCTGCCCTTAGGAGTTTGGTTGTCACGTGGCCTAGAGTATGGTGCGGCGGGGTTTTGGTTCGGCTTGGTCTTGGGACTTGGGCTAGCGGCTGGGCTATTAGGTTGGCGGCTGCGTTGGATTCAGCAACGCTTTGATCATTCACCCAAAACCTAATGCACACTCCAACATCCCAACCCACCACGCGGATCACATACATCTGCACACAAAATTGGACAGCAAGCATACGGCATGGTCATAGTTTTTCATCGATCAACATGCCAGACTGATCTGCTAGGATCAAATGCCACAGATCAACGTGATTGCCATTTCTTGTCAAGGAGCTACATTGTGTCAGATCGCGTCAGCACCCCAAGTCGCCGCTTTATGAAGCTGGCTGGCATGACGGCCAGTATCGCTGGCAAAGCAATGTCCAATTCCATCAAATCCATCAATGCTACCGACGCCGAAAAAGAAGCCCAACGCCGTGCACTGTTCGAAACCATCGGTACACAGATCGCCGATACCTTGGGCGAAATGAAAGGCGCAGCAATGAAGGTTGGGCAAATTGCCTCACAATACCAAGATATTTTTCCGCCCGAAATCGCCCAAGCCATGACCAAGCTTCAACGTGAAGCACCCGCCGCACCGTTTAGCAGTATCCAAAAACAATTAGAACGTGAGCTGGGTCGGCCACTGGATCAGATTTTTCGCTCGATTGAAGAAATGCCTTTTGCAGCGGCATCCATTGGTCAAGTGCATCGTGCCGTGCTGCCTGATGGGCAAGCCGTCGTGGTCAAAGTCCAGTATGCTGGAGTCGATGAATCCTGTGATAGTGACTTAAAACAAATCCGCTTGGCACTCAAGCTGGCAGGCGTGCTCAAGATTGATAAAAAACTACAAGAAGAACTGTTCAATGAGATTCGGGACAGCCTACATGCGGAGCTAGACTACACACGAGAAGCACACAGCCTGCAAGTGTTTGCGGCATTCCATGCTAACCTCGACCGCAAACTGATCATCCCCAAGGTCTATCCTGAATACTCGACCCGTCGCGTGCTGACTTTGAGTGAGGAAATGGGCGATAGCATCCAAACTGCTGCCACATGGTCACGCGAGATCCGTAACGAAATCGGCAACCGCCTGTTTGACATGATGAGTCAGCAAATATTTTATCTCAATAGCTTTCATTGTGACCCACACCCTGGCAACTTTGCCTTCCGTCCAGATGGCTCGGTGGTGGTGTATGACTTTGGCTGTATTAAAGAATTGAATCTGGACACCGTCCGCACCTACAAATCCCTATTTAATGCTGCCCAACAGCGCAATGTTGCGGATCTAGAGCGCGAACTACGCACCTTACGCGTACGCAACCAAAAAGGCCAAATTCCAGCCGAATTCTATCTGGAGTGGATTGATATTCTGTTGCCACCACTGGAGCGGGAGTTTAACTTTGGCGAAAGCAAAGTCCATCATCAAACCGTCGAAAAAGCCCGCCACTCACTCAAATATTGGGACAGCTTCCAACCCTCTGCCGAAACCATGATGATCAATCGTGCGATTTCAGGGCATTACTGGAATATGGTCTCACTCAAGGTAGAAGATAATTTTAAACCCAAACTGGATCGAATGATCACGGTCTAACCATGCTGCATGTGATCAACCCGTTTGTATTGAGCAGACCCGTATCTTGGGTCTGTCCGTTTTGCTGATAGACCTGATCGCGCCTCAGCACATCATCAAACCGTCATCGGATCATCATCTGAC
Organism: Pseudomonadota bacterium; assembly: GCA_036019135.1. GTDB lineage: Bacteria > Pseudomonadota > Gammaproteobacteria > Pseudomonadales > Moraxellaceae > JAYXXU01. The sequence continues at coordinate 13,472 of JAYXXU010000345.1, forward strand.
TGTCATCCGCCTCAGACAGTCTTTCGGGCTGGATTGAATGGACTGATCGAGGACGCCCGCATGACCCTGTCACATCTCAAATCACCGCATACAACCCCGCTTCTAAAAACAGCGCTGATGGCGGCAATGCTTGCAAGCTGCGCCTTATTGAGCGCCTGTAATGATGATGACGAGACACAACCGACTGTCGTCATCCCTGTAGAGCAAACCCCAAAAAGCATTAGCCTTGAAAAAATCGGGCATTTTGCGACTGGCGTATTTGATGCAAGTGCGGCTGAAATCCCAGCGTTTGATCCTGCCAGCAAGCGTGGCTTTGTCGTCAATGCTCAAAAAGGTGCGATTGATGTACTAGATCTCAGCAATCCCGCTACTCCCAAATTTATCCAAAGCCTTGATGCGACCGCGATTGCAGCCAATGCAGTGGTGAACAGTGTTGCCATACACAACGGTATTGTGGCTGTTGCGATTGAATCATCACCCAAAACCGCCAATGGTTTCGTTGGGTTTTATAAAGCCAGTGATCTGAGCTTGATCAGTAGCATCGGTGTGGGTGCGTTGCCTGACATGCTGACCTTTACACCCGATGGCAAGACTGTACTGGTCGCCAATGAAGGTGAACCTTCTGATGACTATCAAATTGATCCCGAAGGCTCAATCAGTGTGATTAACGTGAATGACATCACCAAGCCGAGCGTGCGTACTGCCGATTTTAAGGCTTGGAATGGCAAGGAAGCTGAGCTGCGTGTCAAAGGCGTTCGGATTTTTGGCCCCAAAGCCAATGCTGCCCAAGATTTTGAACCCGAATATATTACGGTTTCTGAAGATGGCCAAACAGCTTGGGTCGCCCTACAAGAGAACAATGCGCTTGCCAAAATCGATATTGCCAACGCAACAGTCACAGATATTCTGCCGTTAGGTTTTAAAGATCATGGTATTGCCAACAATGCCATGGATGCCAGTGACGAAGACAACCAAATCAATATTCAAGCATGGCAAGGTGTACGTGGACTCTACTTACCTGACGCCATCAGCAGCTATCGAGTCAACGGCAAAACCTACATCGTCACGGCCAACGAAGGCGATGCACGCGCATGGGGTGAGAACAACGATGCCTACTGGGCTGGCGATGCCAGCAAAGGCTTTGTCGAAGAATTCCGTGTGAAGCATTTAGTCCACAAAGATGGTTTTGAACGTCGCAAAGGTGATGACCTACCACCACAATTGCAGGCACTGGCCAATGGTGCTGAGCTGAACCCCGTGACCTTCGGATACTGTGGAGCCACAGCAGATGGGGATGCAGGCGACTGCCGCAGTGACACCATGCTAGGCCGCCTCAACATCACTTGGACAGAGGGCTACCAAAAAAAATCGGATGGCTCACCCAAGCTGAATGATCGTGGCAATTTGGTTTATGATCATCTGTATAGCTTTGGCGGACGGTCATTTTCGATTTGGGATGAAAATGGGCAATTGGTCTGGGATTCTGGTGCTGAGTTTGAACACACCATTGCCAAAGATTTCCCGCAGTTCTTTAACTCAGGCCACGATGAGTTGGCACTTGACAGCCGTAGCGACGCCAAAGGTCCCGAGCCTGAAGGCATTGCTCTGGGCAAACTGGGCAACAAAACATTTGCCTTCGTTGGCTTAGAGCGGATGGGTGGTGTGATGGTCTATGATATCAGCAATCCAACCAAGCCCGTATTCGTGCAATACATCAACACCAAAAATTTTGATCTGACTGACGAAGCACTGATCGAAACTGATGCTGCTGGTGATCTCGGGCCTGAAGGATTGGTGTTTATCGCTGCCAAAGACTCGCCCAACGGCAAGCCTTTGCTGATGATGTCAAGTGAAGTCAGCGGTACGACTGCTATTTTTCAGATTCAGCAGACGTTTTAACTTGCTCTAGCGCTTAACAAAACGCCTGATTGACTCAGGCGTTTTTTCATCTCGATAGCACTATTTTAAAAAGTGCCGCTTTACAACATGATGCGGCTATATGCGCTTCTGCAACTCTAAAATCAAACGATTCGGCATCAACTTCTGGGCTTGATACAACAATCCCCAAGGCTGTTTGGGCAAAATCGGATTATGCTGCTCACGAGCAATCGCATCCATCATATCCGTTGCCATCTCATCTGCCCGTGCCACAATCGGCAAGCCGCGTGTCTCAAAACCATCCAACATATCCGTTTTGACAAAACTGGGATGCATCACCGTGACACGGATTTTTTCACGCAACAACGGCGCACGGATCGCATTAAAATAGCTGGTGACAGCGGCTTTACTGGCCGAATATGCTGCTGCGGTGGGCAATGGCAAAAACGCTGAATAAGAAGACGTAACCGCAATCTGACCACCATGACCTTGCAAGCGAAACAGTTGAATCGCTGCCTCACTGGTGGCAATCGCGCCCATCACATTGGTCTGAAAAACCTGCTGATCACGATAAATCCGACCATCACCGACTTTGCGGTTTTTTAGAATACCTGCGTTGGCAATCACCAGATCAACCCCACCCAATAGATCAGCCAAGCCCGATAAAATCGGCAGCACTTGATCAGTTTGGGTCACATCTAGTGTTGCAATCTCAATCTGGACACCACTGGGACGTAGACGCTCGGCCAGCCGTTGTAGACAATCCTCACGACGCGCAACCAACCCCAGATGCATGCCACGACGTGCGCATTCGATGGCCAATGCCTCACCAATCCCACTGGATGCCCCCGTAATAATGACGCGTTGACCTTTGAGCTGTTTGATGAAAGCCATTGAAATCACCTCCTGTGCCGAACACACCTAAATCGGCGTCAAGCATGCCATAATTTATGCGACTTAGCGGTAACGTGGTCAAACACTCGGCACATTACTGACACTTTTCCGACCAGTGCTTACACAGTCGTCTACTTGCGGCCATTGTCAGACAAATCCACCAAAACAGCATTGCCCAATCTCCGAAAACCCCGTCGAATCGACTGCACGGGACTAGGCCAGATGACAGGCTTGGTCTACACTATATGCAGATTGATTTTTTCATCTTGTGGAGTCTGCAATGATTACCTGCGTTTCTAGTCTGTTGAATGCTGTTCAAACAGGTCAAGCCAAGTTTGAGGATGTCTTGAACTACATCAACCAAAACTATGATTATACGCCTGCCGCGTTTAGCAATGGACCACTCCACAATGCGGCCAACGAAAATGCTGGCAGTTGTCGTGTCTTCGCCTTTGCCCAACTGAATCATCTGAGTGCAACAGACACACTGAGTTTGTGTGCCGAACACTACCCAGCCGTGCTGGCCACCCCGGCGGGGACAGACCACCCACACATGCGGGCATATACACAAGAGGG
>JAYXXU010000346.1:0-1035 GCA_036019135.1 Pseudomonadota bacterium
GCTGTTGTTCGATAATATCGACCCCTGTAATAAACTCGGTCACAGGGTGTTCGACTTGAACACGCGTATTCATCTCAATAAAGAAAAACTCACCGTCCTCAAACAAAAACTCAAATGTCCCTGCGCCTCGATATTGCATCAGCTCACACGCCCGAACACAAGCCGCCAAAATTTCTTGGCGTGCTGCCTCGGGTAAATCAGGGGCAGGGGCTTCCTCTAATACTTTTTGGTGGCGACGCTGTAATGAGCAGTCTCGATCATATAGATGAACCGCATGACCTTCACCATCTGCCAAGACCTGTACTTCGACATGTCGGGGTTTTTGTAAAAAACGCTCCATATAAACGGTATCGTCACCAAACCACAGTTCAGCTTCGCGTTGTGCGGTTTGTACGGATTCGAGCAAGCAATCAATACGACTGACGATTCGCATGCCTCGGCCACCACCGCCTGCTGCTGCTTTGACAATCAGTGGGAAACCAATGTGTTTGGCCTCAGCAATCGCGCTACTTGGCGTTACTGCACGACTTGAACCTGGCACGGTTGGCACACCAGCTTTTTGCATGGCATGAATGGCTGAGACTTTATTACCCATCAAGCGAATATGTTCAGGACGTGGGCCAATAAAAATAAACCCCGCGTTTTCGACCGCTTCAGCGAACTCCGCGTTTTCGGACAAAAAACCATAGCCAGGATGAATGGCATCTGCGCCTGTCAGTTCAGCAGCGGTCAGAATCGCTGGAATATTCAGATAGCTATCTGCCGAAGCACCAGGTCCAATGCAGACCGCCTCATCAACGAAGCGTAAGTGCATCAGTTCGGTATCAGCAGTGGAATAGACCCCAACGGTTTGAATGCCGAGTGCCCGACAAGCTCGGGTGATTCGCAGCGCGATTTCGCCTCGGTTTGCGATAAGAACTTTCTTTAGCATGGCTCAGCTCAACAATCCGTCAGTGGTGGTCAATTGCGGGCGTGTGATCAGGGGTTAATCACGAAAGCGAAACAACGGCTGCCCAAACTGGACGACATCCCCGT
>JAYXXU010000347.1:0-3374 GCA_036019135.1 Pseudomonadota bacterium
GGCAATCTTGTAGGTGATGATGCCGTCTTTGACGTCTTTTTTGTCAGGCAGACCCAAGTGTTCTTTTGGCGTGACATAGCACAGCATGGCTGTACCGTACCAACCGATCATCGCCGCACCAATTGCGCTGGTGATATGGTCATAGCCAGGTGCGATATCCGTGGTCAGAGGCCCCAGCGTATAAAATGGTGCTTCGCCACAGACTTCGAGTTGTAGATCCATGTTTTCTTTGATCATGTGCATCGGCACATGGCCAGGCCCTTCGATCATCACTTGTACGTCGTGTTTCCATGCGATTTGGGTCAATTCGCCCAAAGTACGCAGTTCACCAAACTGTGCATCGTCGTTGGCATCTTGAATGCAACCTGGCCGCAGACCATCACCTAAGCTAAATGACACGTCATAGGCTTTCATGATTTCGCAGATGTCTTCGAAGTGTGTATAGAGGAAGTTTTCTTTGTGATGTGCCAAGCACCACTGCGCCATGATCGAGCCACCGCGTGACACAATACCTGTCAGTCGATTGGCGGTGAGTGGCACATAGCGCAACAATACACCTGCATGAATGGTGAAATAATCCACGCCTTGTTCGGCCTGCTCAATCAAGGTGTCACGGAACAATTCCCATGTCAGGTCTTCAGCCACGCCATCGACTTTTTCGAGTGCTTGATAGATCGGCACAGTGCCAATCGGTACGGGCGAGTTGCGCAGAATCCACTCGCGGGTTTCATGAATATGTTTGCCCGTCGACAGATCCATGATGGTATCTGCACCCCAACGGGTCGCCCACGTCATTTTGGCCACTTCATCATCAATCGATGAGCCGAGCGCCGAGTTGCCGATGTTGGCGTTGATTTTGACCAAAAAATTACGGCCAATAATCATCGGTTCCAGTTCGGTGTGGTTGATGTTGGCGGGAATAATCGCACGTCCCGCCGCAACTTCGGCACGCACAAACTCTGGTGTGATTTCACGAGGTAGATTGGCACCAAAATTATGCCCCGCATGTTGGCGCGTGTCCGTGCCTTCGTACTGACGCTGATTTTCACGGATGGCAATATATTCCATCTCTGGCGTGATAATGCCTTGGCGTGCATAGTGTAGCTGAGTGACATTTTGGCCTGACTTAGCACGCCGTGGGTTTTGGATATGGGCAAAGCGCAACTCAGCGGTGCTGATATCTTTGGCGCGTGCCCGACCAAAGTCACTGGTCAGGTTGGGGAGTTTTTCGGTGTCACCGCGTGCATCAATCCAAGGACTGCGCAAGTCAGGCAACCCTTTGGTCAGATCAATCTCAATCGCAGGATCGGTATAAGCACCTGAGGTATCATAGACCAGTACAGGCGGATTTTTTTCGCCACCGAGTCCCGTTGGGGTCGCGGTCAGGCGGATTTCGCGCATGGGTACTTGGATGTCAGGCGTAGAGCCTTCGATATAGACTTTGCGGGAAGCTGGCAGGATGCGCTTGAGGTCAAGGGCTTCTTGTTCATGCGGTGAAAGGGTCGATGAGGGGGCAGTCATCTGATTCATGGGAGCGTCCAGCGAGCGTACAAAAAGAGAATGACCCACTATATCGCTTGATGTTCGTCAGGGCTACCTATGTTCGGTCTGTCTTGTCCTTGTGTTTAACAGAATGTTTGTCTAGGCTCAGGGATTATTGAACTCAATGCCCAAGTCCATAGCATGAAAAAAGCCATTGTCTTATTGTGTAGTCTGATCAGCATACCTGCGTTTAGCATGGATTTATTAGAGGTCTATCAACTGGCACAGCGTAATGATCCTGCGTGGCGCGCCACACTGAATAATTATTTGGCGGATCAGCAGAACGAAGCGATTGCACGTGCTGGATTGTTGCCGAATATTGGCGCATCTGGTTCACTCAGCCGCAGTCGTTCAGAGCCGAATAATGCTCCACAGGTGTTTTTGTCCACCAGTCGTCAGCTTGGATTGTCACTACGGCAACCGATTTTTAGCCCAGAGCGTTGGGCACGTTATCAGCAGGCCAAGTCGGCCACCAACTTAAATGATGCAACTCTCAGAGCAGAGCAGCAAGCCTTTGTGCTTAAAGTCGCGGAGGCGTATTTTAAGGTGTTACAGGCCGAAGCACAGCTTGAAGCGCTTAAATCCGAAGAAGATGCCTTTGCACGGCAACATCTGATGATGAGTGAGCGGTTTAAAGCGGGTGTGGTGGCGCGGACGGATGTGACCGAAGCCTTGGCGCAATATCAAAATGCTTTGGCCAATCGCATCTCGGCTGAGGTGAACATCACGGCCAGTCGTGAAGAGCTGACTGCCATTCTGGGTCAGCCAGTGCAGCAGCTTGCACCGTTACGCGAGTCGATGCAGTATCAAACGCCGTATCCCAACCAGATCAGTGAATGGGAAGGGCTGGCGCAACGGCACAATCCTGAGATTGAAGTGGCTAGGCAGCGCTATGTGGTAGCGCAACGCAATCAGGACATACAGCGTGCAGGTCATAAGCCGAGCTTGGATTTGGTCAGCAACGCAGGTTGGAGTCGTCAAGATCTTTCTTTGCAGACCTTTAACAGTGGTGGCAAAAGCCTGTCTGTGGGGCTGGAGCTGAATGTGCCGATCTATTTGGGTGGGCAGACCTCGCTAGCCGTGCGGCAGGCAGGCTATCAAACCGAAGCTGCCCGCGACCAAATTTTGGCGACACAACGCCAAGCCACTTCACAAGTGCGCAGTGCATTTTTGAATCTACAGGCCGATCAAGCCCGTATCAAGGCGCGTCAGGCCGCAGTAGAGTCGGGTGATGTGGTCGCTCAAGCCTCGCAGGTTGGGTATGAGTTGGGCGTGCGGAATATTGTTGAGGTGTTTTTAGCTCAGCGCAGTGCCTTTGCTGCCAAGCGAGACTATATTGCGGCGCGTTATGATTATGTGATCAATGTTCTGCGTTTGCGTGCAGCATCGGGGCAGTTGACGGCCAATGATTTGATGGAGATTAATACATGGCTGCAAACCCCATGAGCAGATCGACGGATGCCACTCAAGCAAGAGGCTGAGGTTGTCATCTGGGTGTCACTGCAAACGTTTAGACTGTCGTGTCATTAAATCGTGCGACCACTTGAGAAGACTGGGCTCAAGGTGGTATTGATATGAAAGATTAGGAGTTGTGCCATTATGAGTCCCACATCCGAACACTACGGTAAACACACGTCACAGCAGTTTGATGCAGATCTAGATAATCTTCATCGGCTGTTTATGGGGATGGGTGGATTGGTTGAGCAGCAAGTGGCCGATGCTGTGCATGCATTGCTGGATCTAGATGTTGAACTGGCGATGAGCGTGCAACACCAAGATGCACAGGTCAACAAGTTCGAAACCGACTTGGATGAAGCACTGGCCTTGGTGCT
>JAYXXU010000348.1:0-14531 GCA_036019135.1 Pseudomonadota bacterium
TTGCTGAGTTTGGTTTTTTAGGGGTGGTGGTGTAAACGCGGGTGCAAACACCACGACGTTGTGGACACGCTTTGAGCGCAGGCACTTTGGACTTTTCGACCAAGGTGCTGCGACCCTTGCGGATCAATTGGTTTGTTGTTGCCATGTGGCAATTCTCCCGTAAATAAAAAACCCCAAAAAGAGATCTATCCCTTTTTGAGGGCACTGAAGTTTAATGCAAGTGCGACAGCTGGTCAATATCAGACATCGCAAAGCCACACACTCAACCTACAGATTAGTGTTGCGTGTCATTGCTAGGAGTAATCTCTGTGACATTCGGCATAATCTCGCCTTCCGCATTTTTTTTGACGCGCACCATACGCTTTTTGGGCTTCGGCTTGACTTGTTCATCTTCGGCGGAGTGCCCAAATACTGCCTCTGCACTGACCTCACTGGCTGGCAGCGCCATAGCCGCAGTCGATTGGTCAGACACCTGTGCAGGGGCTGACTGGTTTTTGAGGCGCTCCGCGCGGAATGTCACCTGCGCCGCTGCAGCGACTGAGTTGATCAGTCGTGTGTTATACAGCACGCTGGTCGCACTGGCTGCAATCGGAATAGCACGCTGTAACAGGTTTGGTGGTAGATTAATATTTAAACTATCTGCCAAATCATGTGCCAACTTTTCAAATAACTCTAAATCCGCAGCCGAACCTACCATCTGCTGCAAGCCACTGACGCCATTTTGCTGGAGCATCCGATTGACTGAGGCAAGGCCAATCATGATGGTTTGTTTTTCGGCCAAAATACCAAAATCCGCTTGTGCCAACACATCATAGACTTTGCTCCGACCGTCAACGCCTGAGAGGTCATGGCCATAACACTCTGCAATCTGATACACCGTGCGCACGGCAAGCACAATGGATAACGGCAGATCAATCAATGTACCAATCAATCCACCCAAACCCGTCGCGCCACCCTCTGCCGCAGCGATCAGACGATTACGGTTTGCCATTAGATCGGCCAGCTCATCTGCCCGCTCCAGACTCAAGTCGCGCATATCCTGAATCGTCAACGCACCCGCTTCTTCATAAAGATCGTCATTGGTGCTGATCAATTCCGCAAACTCGGTGACTTGCTCAAACAAGCGCTCTGTCAGCCGCTCCAAGGCTTCGGCAGGAACCAGTTGTGTCATCAAGCGACTCGCGGAGGCAAAGCGTCCTGCAAACAGGTGTTGTCCCAATTGTGGCAGTTGCTGACGCATGGTCGCCAGTGGATCTAATCCCACCGATACAACGGCCTCACGTTGTTGGTACTCAGTGCGCACGGCATCAAAAGCCGTCAAGCGTCCCAATTGCCGACCACCTTGATCCGCGATTTTGCGTAAGCGCTTGCCTAGTTTGTTTAAAAGTGCAGAAGGGACGTGTTGATGATCCATAGGATTTTGTTCGCTCATCGTGTGCCTCAACGGGTTTCATCTCAATGACATATGCCCTCAGCATGCAATTAGATTGCAGTGAAGGCAAGCCCTTGGCTGTAACCTTGCGTCATTTGATGTATCTCGGTCATTCATCTGCTGTAACAAAATCATCTACACGCATCGAACACCCGTTATTGGGTTCAATCAAACATCCCAAAACTGCGACAAGTACGCTCGATCCACAGCACTCAACTGCACGCTGATACTGTGCACATTGTCCTGTAGATGCTGTGGATTGGTCGTGCCAAAAATCGGATACAGCACAGGGCTTTTGGCCAATAACCATGCCAAACAAAGTTGAGCAACACTGCACTGATACTGCATGGCCAATGTGCTCAATGTGGCGCGCGGTGACATCAAACCACGCCCCATACCGAACGGTGCGTATGCCCAATAGTCAATTTTGGTAGATTCGCAAAATGCTAAAACATCAATATCTGATTGATTGTTCAGACTGTATTGATTTTGAACAACCTGTATCGGCATGACTGCCTGCGCCACCTGCACATCGCTCAATGTGCATTGGCTTAAACCCACCTCTCGAATTTTGCCTGCCTGTTGCAACGTCAATAGTGCCGACATTGACACCTCCAGTGGCACAGGATCTCGTCGCAAAGATTTGCCATCACCAAGCCGCAAAAACACCAAGTCCAAACAGTCTACCGATAGTGTGCGCAAGTCTGCCTCGACTTGTAATTGAATACTGTGTGGTGACGCATCCACGACCCAATCACGACGATCATATCGCCGAAGACCCACCTTGGTACTGATTACGGCATCATGATCTTGTGGTAAATTGCTTCGCAGCAATCGGAGTGCAATATCTGGCCCATAGAATCCAGCACTGTCAAACAACCGAACGCCCTGTGCATAGGCCGCTTGGATTGTGTTTTGGACAGCCTGTGGATCTGGTGGCTCACCCCATGCCCCTGCACCACAGTAACGCATTGTTCCTAATCCTAAGCGCATCACCTGCTCCTTGTATTGAACATCGTTTGATCGATGAGCGTATGTTCAATGCTTTAGCATAGGATTCAGAGCAACCCAAGGAACAAGTCTTGTTCAGCCAAAGACTGTAACAGACGATGATAGGCTACCTCAGCAAATCAAATATTGATTGGAGTGACAGGATCATGAACGCCATCCCCCTGACTGCTCAACATGGAGAATGCATGCGGTCTTCCTCCTTTACCAAGCAAGACCTCATTGCATGTGCCGAAGGCAAACTCTTTGGCCACAACAATGCACGTCTGCCACTGCCTCCAATGCTGATGATGGATCGTATCCTGCATATCAGTGATGTGGGTGGTACTTATAACAAAGGTGAAATCATCGCTGAGCTGGATATCCATCCAGAGCTGTGGTTTTTTAACTGTCATTTCCAGACCGATCCCGTCATGCCAGGTTGTTTGGGGCTGGATGCCATGTGGCAAATACTCGGGTTTTATCTCGGTTGGCGTGGCAATCCAGGGCGTGGGCGTGCTTTGGGTGTCGGTGAAGTCAAATTTACGGGTCAAGTCCTGCCCCATCATCAAGTCGTCCGCTATCAGCTTTCCTTTAAACGTGTGATTGAACGCTCATTGGTCATGGCAATTGCTGATGGGGAGTTATATGTTGATGGCAAATTGATTTACACTGCTAAAGATCTACGGTGTGGTGTGTTTACCAAAACCGATTTTTAATGAGCAAGATAGGCTGAAGCAACTATGCAGCGTGTGGTGATTACAGGTCTTGGAATTGTATCGTGCTTGGGGCAAGACCGAGCGACTGTGCGAGAAGCACTACAGCAAGGCCGCGCAGGATTTGCCTTTAATCAAAGCTATGCCGATATTGGAATGAAATGCCAAGTCAGCGCTGTCACGACTGCCGATCTCAGCGCAATTGACCGCAAGCTCAAACGCTTTATGGGTGACGCTGCAGCCTATGGCTATGTCTCTGCCCTTCAAGCCATCGCAGATGCAGGTTTAACCCTTGAGCAAATCGGCCATAACCCACGTGTTGGCGTGCTGGCTGGCTCAGGTGGTGCATCGACCTCTGCCCTCGTGGATTCAGCCGATAACATGCGCCAAGGTGGCCTACGCAAAGTCGGAGCAACCATGGTACCGCGCACGATGACCAGCACAGTGACCGCTGGAATCGCCACTGGACTCAAAATCCAAGGGGTCAGTTACGCGATTTCATCAGCCTGCGCGTCATCAGCACACAGCATCGGCCATGCTATGGAGCTGATCCAACTCGGCAAGCAAGATATTGTGCTCGCAGGTGGTGGCGAAGAAGAACACTGGACACAGTCCATCCTGTTCGATGCTATGGGTGCGATGAGCAGCAAATACAACGACCAACCGCTGACCGCTTCCCGCCCCTACTCCAAAGACCGTGATGGATTCGTGATCGCAGGCGGTGGCGGGATTGTGGTGGTCGAGTCACTCGAACATGCTCAAGCGCGCGGAGCGAACATTCTGGCTGAAGTCGTTGGCTATGGCGCAACCTCAGACGGTGCGGATATGGTCGCGCCAAGCGGTGAAGGCGCGGTACGGTGCATGCAGACGGCGTTGGCACAAGCAGCGCGGGCAGGTGTGACCCAGATTGATTATATCAATACACATGGCACAGCGACTCCTGTTGGGGATGTGGCCGAGCTTAAAGCCATACGCCAAGTGTTTGGCGATACTCCCCCACCGATTAGCTCAACCAAATCCATGAGTGGGCACAGCTTAGGCGCGGCAGGGGTACAAGAGGCGATTTATTGCTTGCTGATGATGCAGCATGGCTTCATTGCACCGAGTATCAATATCACTGAACTGGATGATGAAGCGGCTGGTTTTGATATCGTGCAGACCACTCGACATACCCCACTTCATGCAGTGATGAGCAATAGTTTTGGCTTTGGTGGCACGAATGCGACGTTGATTTTGAAAAAATGGCAGGCTTAACCATGCCGACAGTCAAGTTTGGCTACACCATTTGCTATGTGGAGCACGTTGACTGCGAGTTAAGTTTTTTCCAGCAAGCCTTTGGATTTCACCAACGCTTTTTGCATGAATCTGGTGACTATGGCGAATTAAACACTGGTGATACTGTCTTGGCTTTCGCCCAACAAGCCTTGGCACTGAGTCATTTTGCTGGTGGTGTATTGCCAATATCAAATAGCAATCCACCACAGGCCACTGAAGTCGTCCTTGTCACCACACAACTGTTAGAAACACATCAGCATGCTTTAGCTTGTGGGGCAATTGAGCTCAGTCCACCTACACAAAAGCCTTGGGGGCAATCGGTTTCCTATGTGCGCTCACCTCAAGGTGTTCTCATTGAGCTTTGCACGCCCATTTCTGATCTGTAAGCGACTCTTACCATGCCTGAATTTGCCAATTGGTATCCATGGATTAAAGCATGGCACGTCATCGCCATGGTGTGCTGGTTTGCGGGGTTATTTTATTTGCCACGCTTGTTTGTCTATCATGCCATGAGTGAAGACCAAATTAGCCATGACCGCTTTGTGATCATGGAGCGCAAACTATATCGTGGCATCATGTGGCCATCGCTGATTGCGACATGGTTACTCGGATTATGGATGGTTGGGATTTTTTGGGATGTGTATAAAACCCAAGTCTGGTTGCACATTAAAATCACGCTGGTGATCGCTCTGACCTTCTACCATCTGGCCTGTGGTTACTATCGTAAACAACTGATTGATCAACCCCACCTCAAGAGCCATGTGTTCTTTCGCTGGTTCAACGAAGCCCCTGTACTGATTCTGATCGCTGTTGTGTTACTGGTTATCATCAAGCCACAGTTTTAAACCAGAGTCCGCCTATCATGCATCCACCTCTCATGCGTCCAACCGTGCTGTGCTTTTCGGGGCTTGATCCTTCAGGTGGGGCTGGTTTACAAGCCGATATTGAAGCGATTGGCCAAAGTGGTAGCCATGCCGCAATCGCCTGTACCGCCCTGACCATTCAAGACAGTCAGCGCGTGTATGGCTTTGAGACTGTTGCCCCAAACTTACTACAAGCACAAGCGCAAGCGATACTCGCGGACTTGCCCGTCTGTGCCTTTAAATCTGGCATGCTCGGCAGTGTTGACAACATTCACTGGCTGACCACGCTGATTCAGCAACACCCACAGATACCGTACGTGCTTGATCCTGTACTCGTTGCCAATAGTGGTGGCAGCTTGGGCGACCCTGCAACACTGGTTACAGCTTTTAAGCCACTGATTCCGCTGGCAACACTCTTGACACCCAATACCGTTGAGCTACGGCGCTTGGCAGGTTGTGATGATTTAAATCAAGCTATTCAGCGGCTATTCAACTGGGGCGCACGCGCCATTTTGCTCAAAGGCGCACATGAACATGAGCCACACCGTATTCGACACCACCTCTATGTGGCAGGTATCGAAGTGACGCGCTCAACTTGGCCACGATTGGCGGCTGAATTTCATGGCTCGGGTTGTAGTTTGGCGAGTTATATTGCAGGCTTATTGGCGCAAGACGTGCCATTGATTCAGGCGGTACAGCGTGCCGAAAATTGGCTACACCATACGCTGAGACACGCTGACCAACCACATCTCGATGGTCAACGCATTCCCAAACGGTTTTGAGGGTTTATTCAGATTGCGCGTCAACAATCTCAAAACCATGCGTAATCTCAACACCACCATCGCCAAGCATTTTGCTGGCTGAGCAGTATTTATCCGCAGAGAGATGGATGGCTTTTTCGACTTGGTTCGGCTTAACCGCGCGACCTGTCACCACAAAATGTAAATGAATTTTAGTAAATACCGCTGGAATCCCATCGAAACGCTCGGCCTGCAACTCACAACGGACATCGGTAATGTCTTGACGGGCTTTTTTGAGGATGGTCACCACATCAAATGCTGCACAGCCACCCAAGCCCATCAAGATCAACTCCATTGGACGCGAGCCACGATTCTGTCCACCATATTCAGGTGAACCATCCATGATCACTTCATGACCACTGCTTGCAGTTGCGCCAAATGCGACCCCATCGAGCCATTTTACCTGTGCTTGCATTGCAACTTCCGTCCGAAAACTTTACATTAAAACAGGTTTGCTACCCTAGCACATTTGCTTGGTGAAAACACCAAGCGGTCTAAGCGACAGATGGAACACTATCGCTGACTTTACGCTCAACTTGATGGACGCTTTGCGTATGTACTCGACTTCTCGAAATCTTAGCCGTTACGCACACTTGCCAGCTCATGTGTCGCCTTCAATCAAGACCTTATTGGATCACGCACATATCCGATCATTCCCCACACGACACTCGATTGTGCATGCAGGAGATGCATCAACCTCGCTGTTTTTCTTGCTCAAAGGCTCAGTCTCTATCGTGGTAGAAGAATCAGGTCAACGCGAAATCGTGGTTGCCTACCTCAATGCAGGTGATTTTTTTGGTGAAATGGGGCTATTCGAAGAACAACCGCAACGCACCGCATGGGTAAAAACCCGCAGCGCCTGTGAAATTGCCGAAATCAGCTATGACAAGTTTCACGAACTTGCGAGAATTTATCCTGATTTGACTTTTGCCGTGTTTGCACAAATGTCCCTGCGCCTGAAAAAAACCACGCGCAAAGTCACTGATTTGGCATTTTTAGATGTGACTGGACGGATTGCACGCTGCTTGTTAGATTTGGCCGCTCAACCTGACACCTTAAAACTGGTTGAAGGACGACAGATCCGCATTACCCGCCAAGAAATTGGCCGCTTGGTTGGCTGCTCTCGTGAAATGGTAGGTCGTGTGCTCAAATCCCTCGAAGAACAAAGTATGATTCGCTGCGAAGGCAAAGCCATTTTGATTTATGATCAAGTCTAAACTGGACACGTCCACTCTAGCAAAGTCCACTTAACAGCATCCCAAAACAAACAGATCTAATAATAAAAACCCCAATGGATGCATCACATCATTCATTGGGGCATACAAACAAGAACACACCTAAACGTGTTCAGTCAATCAATCATCATTCGCGGATTTGATCTTTTTGATCTCTGGTGTGACTTGGCGCGCTTCACCCTCAATAATCGTTGGGCGACCTTGCGTTGGACGTGTGCCACCTGCTGCACTGCCCATGCCACCTGTGCCCATCTGGCGCATCAGCTCCTCCATCATTTGTGGGTCAAAGCCACCCGCCCCGCCTCCCATCGGGTTGCCACCCATCTGCTTCATCATTTGCTGCATCATTGCTTCTTGACGTTGCATCATGATTTTCATAATCGCCGCCTGTACTCGTTTTTGCACAGCAGGAATCAAAATCAGCGCGGCCAGCAAGTCAGTGAACAAGCCTGGCAAAAACAGCAAAAAACCGACCAATATTTTAGGCAATGCATTGGTGACTTGTGGTGCAGCGGCGGGATCAATCGCACCACCTGCTTGCATTTGCTGCATCTGAGGCATGACATTGGCCATACTACTGCGCACAATATTCAGTCCAATAAAAATCGCGGCCACTGTCCAGAAAAAAATCCACCAGCCACTGATGAACTGTGCCACGCCGTACCACAGCAGAATCTCGGCGACAAATAATGCCAATCCGAGCAAGACAGCCTGTTTCATGATGCGCCCTTGTTTCTCAAACCCAATAATTGCAACAGTATAACAGTCTGTTGCAGCGATAGAGACGCAACTCGCGTGACGGTTGCTACACGTTTTGCCTCTGAGTTATGTCAATATAAGGGCGTTTTTTAAAAATCATAGGATTAATCGATGAGTATGATCATCGGCATCGACCCTGGTTCACGGATGACGGGCTATGGGATTATTGTGTGTGAAGGCAGCAAACTGTCGTTTGTAGATGCAGGCACGATTCGCACCGAAACCCCTGAAATGCCCGAGCGCATGAAGCGGATCTTTGATGGCTTGACACGGATTATTCAGTTTCACAAGCCGACTGAAGCGGCGATAGAACAAGTGTTTATGGCGGTTAATCCTGATTCAGCCTTAAAACTCGGCCAAGCACGTGGTGCAGCGATCACCGCATTGGTCAACCAAAATCTCTCAGTCGGCGAATATACCGCCCGCCAGATCAAGCAATCAGTGGTTGGGCATGGTGCCGCCGATAAAGAACAAGTGCAGATGATGGTGACTCGTCTGCTCGGCCTATCGATTACTCCACAAGCGGATGCTGCTGATGCGCTGGCCTGTGCGATTTGTCATGCGCATGCTTCGACCAGCATGAATAAGCTATTGCTTGCAGCGGGCGCAGGACGCGGTCGCGCCAGTATGTCGCGCGGGCGTGGTCGGTGGCGTTTACCAGCGGATTAAATGCCATCAAACAACCGACCAATCGACACAATAAACCGAAATGGCAGTAACAAGAGTTCGGCAGGAAGCTCAATCAATAGCTCCAGCCAATCGAGAAAACTGTAGTCCTTTCCACGTCTATCTGATTTCCTGCGACTCGGCCAAATCCAAGCTGCCAACAAGAATCCACCGACTGCAATGGCAACATACAGCCAGCTCAAGCCGTTTAAAAACAAGCTGAACAACGCCGCAAATGCCGTGATAAATAGCGTGACTGAAAGAAGCATGCGTAAAAATATCATTTTTCAGATCCGTTAAAGGTTTAAATCAGCATGCTGCAACGCCCGAAACGGTAGCTTTAACAACCACAATAGAATCCGAATCGGCAATTCGATGATCAGTTGTAGCACCAACTCACCCGCAACCTCCTCTGCAATACCCTCCGCCACATCACGCTTGATACGATATTGTGACCGACTTGGATACCACACATAAGCCGCCAAAAATCCCAGAAAACAGCCGACCGCGTAGACCATTTGAAACGGCAAAACAATCAACGCAACCACAAAAACCAAAGCCACCAGATAGCAAACTATTGCCATTAATATCCGAAAACCGTGCATTTTTTTCCTCGTGCAATGCTCTTATTTTTCTAAAATCATCACGTGAAATTCACCACCTCACGAATTTTTTCCACCACATCCAGCGCCGTCATACCACGCTGACCCTGCCCATATTGACATTGAACGGCCAAATCACCCGCCGCCGCATGCAAACACACCGCATCACTCAGCGGCAGATCCGACCACTGCGCCAACAGCCCAGCCGCCAATCCCGCCAACACATCGCCCATGCCACCGACCGCCATGCCTGCATTGCCCAGTCCGCACACCGACAGGCCACGCTGATCCAGTACTAATGAACCCGCACCTTTGAGCAACCACTGCCCACCATAACGCGCCTGTAGTTGCCTAATCGCCGCATAACGATCTGCTTCGACCTGTGCCACCGAGCAGCCCAACAACCGCGCCGCCTCGCCCGCATGTGGCGTACAATGCCAATGCATGTTACGGCCTTTGAGCGTCGCGGGATCAGTATCAGCCAAATGATACAGTGCATCCGCATCGACCACGACAGCCGCCACTTGTGTCGCATCCAGCAAGGTCGGCAGTAGCCTGTGCCAAATCTGCCGCCCCCAAGCATCACGACCCAGCCCCATCCCAATCGCCAGACTATTCACCTGCGGAAAACGCTCGGCCAGCACGGTTGTTAATTCGGCTAAATCATCGCCCACGCCTAGACTCATCAGGTTCGGACTACGCGCCAGAATCGCTACTTGATAGTCACGATGCGTCAGTAACGTGATTTTACCCGCACCTGCTCGCACCGCTGCTTCTGCTGCCATCAATGCCGCGCCGCCCATGCCCAGCGCCCCACCAATCAGCAACACATGCCCATGCGTGCCTTTATGGCTATTGACTGCTCGCGCCGGTAAACGTGGAATCGCGGTGACATACCGCGCCATCGGCTGTAATGTGGTCAAAGGTGGAATCAGGGATGCAACATACAGTTCGCCAACATAATTTTTAGCTTGTCCTGTAATCAGGCCAGACTTCAATCCAATCAAGCACACCGTCAAATCGGCCTGTACCGCACAGCCGTCCCAGACCATTCCCGTATCGGCCTGCACCCCGCTCGGCACATCGAGCGCAATCACCGTTGCGCCTACTTGCTTCGCTTGATTGATTGCTGCAATCGCCGCCGCCATCTGACCGTCTGGCGCACGACTTAGCCCAATCCCAAACAGTGCATCTAGCATCAACCCCGCCGAAACTGGCAGTGTGTTTTGCTCAAATGGTTGTATCAAAACCCCTGCCGCCAGCGCCGCTTGCTTGGCCTGCTGCGCATCCGACGTATTCGGTGCTGCGACTTCCTGCACAGTGACCATCCAACCCGCCTGCTGCAAATACGCCGCCACCTGCCAGCCATCACCGCCATTATTGCCCGCGCCGACCCAGACCGTGAGCGGCTGCATCGGGTAACGCTGCTGGATCTGTTGCGCAACCGCCCACGCGGCCTGCTGCATCAGCCCATACGATGAATTATGCTGGGCAAACCAAACTTTTTCCCAATCACGCACCTGCTGACTGGTATACACTGCGTTTTGTGTCGGTATGCGCTGCATCATCGCGGCCTTGTTGTGTTAAACGGTTGCTTCGGTTATAGCAAACCCACCCGACTTTCCCAAGATTTATCCCTTCACCCTGCTTCGTTGTCTCGTTAAAACATGTCCAAATCGCCATCGACTCACGCGCTCACCACGATTGATCCCGATCTGCGCGACGATCCAATTCGCCTAAAAGCATGGATTATTCAGCAAGCGTTAGAGTTGGGTTTTAGCGCGTGCGGCATTGCTGCTCCAGATACCCGTGATCAGATGCCGTATTTTTTGGCCAATCTTGACGATGGTTTTTTTGGTGAGATGGATTATCTGTCGCGCAATCTGGACAAACGCGCCGACCCGACCCTATTGGTCGATGGCACCAAAAGCGTGATCAGCGTGCGGATGGATTATCTGACCGAAGCCGCGCCGCATCGCTATGTGCCTGAGCAACCGAATCAGGCGATTGTGGCGCGTTATGCGCGGGGGCGCGATTATCATAAGGTGGTGCGGGCGCGGTTAAAGCAACTGGCACAGCGGATTGAGGCCAAAATCGGAGCGTGTATGTCACGGCCATTTACCGATTCTGCGCCGATTTTTGAGAAGACTCTGGCGCAAAATGCTGGACTCGGCTGGACGGGTAAGCATACGTTATTAATCAATAAACAAGCCGGTTCGTACTTTTTTCTGGGTGAATTATTTACCGATTTGGATTTGCCACCCGATACCGCCGCCACGTCGCACTGTGGTTCGTGTACCGCGTGTATGGGTATTTGTCCGACGCAGGCGATTGTTGCGCCGTATCGCTTGGATGCGCGGAGGTGCATCGCTTACTTGACTATTGAATATCAGGGGGTTATTCCGGTTGAGTTGCGACGTGGGATTGGTAATCGGGTGTTTGGTTGTGATGATTGTCAGTTGATCTGTCCTTGGAATGGCTTTGCCAAGTTATCAGCGGAAGCGGATTTTTTGGCGCGGCATCAGCTTAACGACATCACGCTATTAGAGATGTGGCAGTGGTCGGAGGCGGATTTTTTGGCGAAGACGGAAGGCTCTCCGATTCGGCGCACGGGGTATGCGGGGATGATGCGCAATGTGGCGGTTGCGCTGGGCAATGCGCCGTATCAGGCGGAGATTGTGCAGGCGTTGGCGGCGCGGCGGGAGGAGTTCGGCGAGCTGGTGCAGGTGCATGTGGATTGGGCGATTGAGGAGCAGTTGGGAAAGCGGGATGAGTGAGTTTTAGTTGTGGGGATTGGCCTGCTGCGTTAGGATTAATATTGCATTCACGGTGATTAAAAATCAGTAGTGCGTCAACTGGTGCTGCAAAGCATTTATCATCATTTAAATCAGTGATTTATGCTAAATGAAAATTTATGATAGCCGCAATTTTTATGAGACTATACAGGAGAATTTTTGTCAGATTCCGATACGAATTGATAGTTTTACTGCTGAATCTTTTGACAATGCTGTAGCCTGTGAGCAAGCAAGACAAGCTAAAAACATTGTTTACATTTGGAGATCTGAAAAACCCATTCATCGACTAAAAGGCGAGAGCGACATACTTTATATTGGTCAAACAAAGCAGTCCTTTTATCAGCGCTATGCCAAATACGGGACAAAATGGCTTGGAACAAAAGCTAACTCATTAAAATTTTCACACATCATAGATACATATGGTGCTATTAGCATTTGGACTTGTGATTTTTCAAAATTTGGCGACTCTCTTTTGTTAGCAGAGGGACAGCTTTTATGGTGGTATTTTCAAAATCATTGTGAGTATCCACCGATGAACTATACAAAAACCAGTATTAGAAAGGACAGCCTGTCTGTTTTGCAGACTGAAGATGTATAGATGCAACAAACGCAGCTCTAATCACCCCACACCCAAACCTTACCAACGTATGCCGCTCCCCGACAAGCGCCTGATCAATGATCGGCGCAATTACCGCCCAATCGCCACCCGCCAAACCCGCCCCAATCAACGGATAACCAATCCGCTGCCCAGTAAACTGCCGCTGAATCTGCGCAAACACCGACCCAATCGCCGCATAATCCACCTTCACGCCACGACCACGCCAATCAAACTGCGTATACGCATTCACCACCATAAAACTAACCGTACCACGCTGCACCAACGCCGAACTAAACGTCCCCAACTTGGCACGATCACCTTTTGCCGTCGCCAAATCCGCTTGATACGCCTCGGGAAACTGCTGCTTCACTGCCAGCGCAATCCCCTTGCCCATCTCCCCGAAGCAATTGCAGCCATGCACAATTACATCAAACTCACCCACCAACGCCAGCTGTAATAAATCACCCTGCCGCTCATGCATCGCCGCCACTCCTCGATTAAAAACGGCACTAAAAACAGCGCCTTTTAAAACGTGATATTTTAAAACCTAGTCATCTTACGCAGCGTATCGTCTTTTTTGACATAGTGATGATACAACGCCGCACCCGCATGTCCAACGATCAACAACCACGCCAGCCACTTACCCAAAACCTCCTTATGAATAAAATCGAGTGGCTTTTCAAAGGTCTCAAAATCCAAGCCCATCTGCCCCGCCACCAACCACTCAAACAACGCTGTATTTTCAAATTTCGGAATATCAAATAAGAAAAACCACTCGGTATCCACCCCCGTACCCAGATAGCCTGTGATCGGCAGCACAATCATCACCGCATACAACGCATAATGCCCCAGATGTGCAGCCAAATGCTCCAAGCGCGTACCCGCCACCGGATCAGGCTGCCGATTCATCAAGCGCCAGATCACCCGCAACAACACCAACACTCCGATTGTCACCCCAAACGACAAATGCAACTGTAACGCCGTCCAATTAACGTCCGTGCCTTTATCAGTAAACCACTACCGGTAGTACACCGCGATATAGGCCGCCAAAAACAAGCTCGCAACGCTCCAATGCAACCATTTGGCAATCGTGCCGTACTGAACAGCAGTATTTTTTAGACTCATTTTGAGGGACTCTCATCTTCGAATCACATCACTGTACAGCGCGTTTGGACAAAAAAAAGCCCTTTTCGAGAAAAGGGCTTTTTACGCTCAGGCAATAATCCGCTTATGCAGGAATACGCAGTACCTGACCAACATAGATTTTGTCTGGATGGCTCAACATCGGCTTGTTGGCCTCAAAAATCTTGTTGTACTCGTTGGCATTGCCATAAAACTCTTTGGCGACCTTAGACAAGGTATCGCCAGATTTTACAGTGTACATCTTGCTTTCTGGCTCAGGGGTGGCCACGGTCATGTCATCTTGTACGGCTGCGACATGGTCGATATTGCCAACGGACAAAACAGCTTTTTCGCGATCCGCTTGAGACTGAGCTTCACCCCGAATCGTCGCGGTATCTGTCGTGCTGTTATAGCTGACGGATAGGCCTGAGATGCCTAAGCCTAGTGATTGCACGCGATTCAGCAATAGATTGGCAATCTCTTGCGCGGTTGGTTCAGCCGATGGTGCAGCTTGTGTCGGCGCTGCCGCTGGTGCTGGGGCATCTTTTTTGCCAGTCAGTTTTTCGCCCACACCTTTCACAAAACTAAAAAGACACATTCGATATACTCCGTATCAATTGATTTGGTTGTACTACTGGATATCAGTATATCAGTACACGCTGTCAGAATAAATAGACTATA
>JAYXXU010000349.1:0-10956 GCA_036019135.1 Pseudomonadota bacterium
TCGCAGGGGAAAAACGATCAATTTGACAGCACCCTTGCTGTCTGGCTTAATCTAATAAGAGTCCGCTCTGCCCTGACCTCTCGCTTGGGTGTCTACACCTTCAGTCCACGAGGCATGAGTGGGCGGGTTCTTTTCGTCCTATGGTTTAAATCTCACAAGGCAAGCCATTTCACCTTATGCCAGTAACGCAAATTCCCCCACAAACCTGGCTGCCACCTCTGAATCATCATCTGAACCCCCAGCAAGCGATGATCTTGTGATCCTGCATACTCATGGCCACTACAGCAAATGAGGGCAAATGGCATGAGTAACTCTGAGAGATTTCTAGAAATTGCGAATGCTCAAAAAACCAAACTGCCTCCTGTCTCACGGGTGCAGTGGAGTGTATTGTCGCCGCATAAAATCGCAAAGGTCAGTCTATGCGACAAAGACGGCAACCCGCTCAATTCAGCAATCGTTGAAGCCGTGATGACCGACGGTGACATGACCATCGAAAGCCAATATCAATCCCCTTTTGAAGCCAGCAATCCAGAAAACCGACTACCTACACTGTTGGGCATGGCGCAATCAGGTGAAGCCACAGCAGCACTGGGTCGAATTGCAGAAAACATCGGCAACGCCGAAAACGCAAGCAGGGCGGAGAAAGCCGCTGGACGGGCTGCGCGTATTAGTCGAGAAATTGCAGAAGCAACGGGGTCGGATGCACTGATTCGAGAATTTGGCAACGCTGTCAAAATCCTAGAAGGCCGAACCAACCTAACCAAGGTCAATAGCACACAAGTTTATGTCTCCTCCTCACCTATACGCATTTCGGCCACACTGTTTTTTATGGCGTACCGCGATGCACAAAAAGAGGTCGAGGATCAGATTCGGCTACTTCAACAGTGGGCATTACCGATTTATCTATCGGATATTGGACTTGTGGAATCTGTTGCGGGACAAGGATTAGCAGGATTATTTCCGTCACAAGTACCTCCCTTTGTATCACTTGGCTATAGTGGCAAAACCTATAAGCCGTTGTTGATTGAGTCCGTATCCACACCCATCGTCGCCCCAATCGACACAAACGGTAACCGCTTAACACTCAGTGTCAGCCTGACCTTGGTCAGTCGGCAGGCATGGGATCAGAACGACATCAATCACCTGTATGGGCTTTAATATGCCCTCAATGTAACTCTCTGACCTTAACTTTTAATGGCCAGTAGTGGGACTGCTTATCTTTGAGATAGTCAGTACGTCTTTGAAAGCGTGAAGGTCTTTGAGTGCCATATTTTGCGCGTATCTTTGAGAAACTCACAAAAGACTGAATTGGCTTAATGGCATAAGCCTAATTATTTCCGATTGATTTTTACACAGCTTGGGCATAGATTCGTAATCAGCTCCTTTTGGTGGGCTGTGTGGCTCGGCCTCTTTTTGAGATGCGGCAGCAGTTTTGAACTCATCAACTGGGGCACTAGACTCAAATGACCAGCGAAAGATTGCGCTCGCTTGGCCTGCATACAGGCTCATACCATATCATATCGACTCATATCATACCGCTGCGTGAAAACACCGATCTATTTGACAGCATCATTCCCGTCTGGCTTAATCAAATAGGAGTCCGCTTTACTCTGAGCTTTTGTCGTGATGCTTGTCTTCGGCCCACGAGCGATGGGTAGGCAGGCTCTACAGTAGATCGCCAAGGGTTAGCTCTGTGCCAGTGCTGGCATAACTTCCGTGAACTTGGCGGTCGCCTTTTAAAAAACTGCATGGCTGCCCATTCGGTGCATCCAAAAACAACCTACCCAAATGCTGTCATACTCATACCACCAGTATCGATCAGGCATGATCTGTCGGGCATAGCAACTGGACACTGACGACAGGCCAACATGGGGTGTTTTGTGGCAAAAAGATATGATCTAACCAGACGGGCAATGCTTGGTGCAAACTTGGCTCATGCACGACGCTTGGCAGGATATTCCCAATTAGATGTGATGCGGATCATCTGGCAGGAAACAGGCAATCAAAAAAATCGTATTAGTGAAATTGAATCAGGCAAGTCACTACCCGATGCCGAGTTACTCAGCGACCTGTGCCGTTTGTACAGTGTGAGTGCTGATTACATCTGCGGCTTCAGTGCCGAACCTGAAATTGACCAGACGGCTGGGCGTGTCGGCATGATCTACACAGGACTGACGGAGATTGCTACCAGTGCCACACAACAAATGATCGAAAGCCTGTCACGGTTATCTGCCAATTATATCGCTGTCATGCCCAAGCCACATACGATGGCATTACTAGACGCGGCTAAAACGGTACGGCAAAAATTCATCGAAGAAGACCGTGATAAAATCCAACAACAATATCCAGCGTTGAGTCAATCCCTGTTTGAGATGTTCAAGATCGCCCAAGAGTTTGACCGATCACAGGCGATAAACTTGACTGGATATGAAACAGCACTTGATGAAGTGCTACAGCAGCACAGTGATGACCCGCGCCACTACCTTACGTCTGCTGATGCGATACCACGCCAAAAACGCTACCCGTGCGTATCATTGCCGCGTAAAGACAGCACAGGGCAACGCCAAAGGCGAAGCAAGCCAGACAACCAGATTGCACTGTCATGGCCTGATACCGTGGGTGAGAATGGCGAATAAAGAGGATTCAGCCGATGGCAACAACCAGCTATGACCCAGAAGTATGGAAAATGATTCGAGAGGTTTGGGAGGTGTCACCCCTCTCAACCAGCTGGAAAACCATTCTCGAACAGGTGGCTGAAGCACTCAACACGGCAGTCCCCAGCATCCCCACCGTGACCCGAAAACAGGCGCGTGAAAAGTGGTGCAAGGCTAACAAAAAAGCTGCTAAAAAAGGGCTTAAAACCACTAACAAAAAACTAGAAAAAATTGTTACCCATACTGATAACAAAACATCAGTAGAAACAGACGATTATGTTGAATTTTTTACCACTGAAAAACCTGATGATTTTTCGCTAACAAATGACAATGAAAACCACTCGGCCTTGGTCGCACTGGAAAAGGCACAACAACCCTCAAAAGCAATCAGAGAACGGCTCAGTGACCCTGCCAAATTGGTGCGTACCATGCGCTCACAAGCAGTCTCTATTTTTAGTATTGAAGTGATGGTCACCGAAGGAACGTGCCAGTACCTCAACGAAATTAGCAAGGCCAGAAGCCCAGAGGAAATTGAGCTTGCAACGGCAAAAATGGCAGCCTTTGCGGGTACATCAGAGGTATTTGATAGGTTGAGTCGTGGGCATGAACGCATGATCAAGTCATTGGCTGGTTTGCATGGCCTAGACCCTGATGACTTTAAAGACAAGCAAGCACGCTCTGAAGCGACGCTGATTAAGATCGAGGGCTTAAAGGAAAAATCAGCCGCCAAGATGCGCAATATGCGTGAACAACAGCGGATTTTTTTGCTGCGTGACGTGGCTGCAATGGATGCAGGTGAGCCGCCCCCGGATGGGGGTTTTATCGTGGATCATCCTATCCCGTATGACGGTTTTGACGAAATAGACGGTGGGTATGCTGATGAATGAGCAATTCAACAGGCGTGATCATGGGCTAATGTCCGATAGTCTTGGTTTTTTGGTTGGTCAAAAACGGCTTAATCGCACGATGCAGGCCGTTAAAACCGATACGCAAGAAATCATCGGGATATTGCGTCAAATGCTGGAGCAGCGCGAAGCGAATCCACCAGGCTATCAGTTGCAAGGGATAGCGCGGGCAATCGCTGAGGCACAAGCGCGGGTGACTGTGGATTATGTGCGCGATGCCATGCGGTCAGATGCGGGTACTCGCACACTACCGACGGTCAGGACAGTTGATATTACCCATGCGATAAGCAGCACAGACACACCAATACCGTCATCGCGCACCACCAATAACATGACCAGCACTACCCTACCGACACGACCAACGGTTGATAGTGCAAATCCACCTACACCACCAAGCAATACACCACCTGTAAATTCGCCAGATTCACGCCCTAGCACGTCTGCTGACACCGATAGTACAACCACACCACCAAGTAATCGCACCGACTATGTGCGCGATGCTAGGGGGCGTTTTGTGCCGCGCAATCGGGCGGCGGATGCGGATCGTGCGGGTGGCGAGGACAAGCCTTGGTTTGATCAGTTTAAGACGGCGGTATCTCGTGGCGTATCTACGGGTATGGCCGATACACGCGGCGTAGACCCTACGGTTGATGCTATCAATGAATTGGGCGGTTTACTGTCACCTTTACGCAAGGCTGCGGGATTCACACTCAAGCCTATCTCGATGCTGGTTAAGCGTAACAAGCGTAGTGAGCCACTGCCCGCTGATCAGGAGCGCCATAATCGAGATGAACGCAGATTTTGGGCGCGGCTGGTTGATGCAGTACGGGCTCAGAGCAACGGCAATATGAATTGGGCTGGTCGGCTCGGGGCTTTGGTGATTGCTGGTGCTATGGCGGCTTTGCGGCGGATACCCGTTATCGCGGCTGTTTTGTTTGGTGCAAATAAGGCGAAAGACTGGCTTGATAACACTGAAACAGGCCAAAAAGCAAAAACTGTTGCTGTCGATGCTTGGACACGGCTTAAAGCGGCTGCGGGGGACAAGGAGGCTCAGGCGGCTGTAGCGGCGGCTGACGCTAAGGACGATGCAGCGCGTTACAGTCATCGAGATCGTGTCGGCTCTTGGGGAAGTACCGATAGAATCTATGAGTTTGGACGAAGCATAGGGGCTGGTTCGCTGTTGCGTGGCTGGGGAAATGAGCAACAGGGGTCGGATGGTGGCGCATTAGGACGGCTGATCGGTTCTGGTGAAGGTGACTACAACTCCTACAATCAGGGCATTGCAGGCGATTCGCTGCGCAAGCCAAAAATAGACTTGTCTAGCATGACAGTGGCCGAACTCATGCGCCGTCAGCGTCTTAATGCGGGCGATGGCAACCGTATTTTTGCTGCTGGCAAATATCAAGTCATTCCCAAGACACTTGAAGCGGCTGTGACTGCGTTGGGCATTGATCCGAATGCCAAGTTCACACCAGAGCTACAAGAGCTTATTTTCTCAGAATACCTTGCGGGAGATAAGCGTAAGAACCTAAAAGCATATCGCTCAGGTCATTCAAATGACGAAGTTGCCGCGGCTTATGATCTGGCATTAGAGTTTGCCTCAGTTGGTGTACCAAGCGGTTTGAAAACTGAAAGCGGGCGCGTGTCAGATGGCACCATGACGTATTACGATAAAAGGGGCGGCAACAGGGCTTCTATTTCTGCCGATCAAGCTATGAAAGCCTTGAGAGAGGATAGATCAAAACAACGTGCTTTAACGCAGCGGTCTGGAGCAGAACAGCCCAAACTACCCGACACACCGACCAAGTTACCAGAGTCACCCAAAGCACTGGCCGAATATGCCGAGTCCCTACCCGCACCAGCGGCCAATGTGACAGGAGCAGTGGCTAGGCCGCCTGTGATGTCCAGTCTGCCTACTACCGCCACGTCGTCTGTTGCAGCTATGCCGATAACCGCGTCAAGTAATCGCCTACCACCTAGGGTGCAACCGTTGCCAGCGATGCCGCCGATACGCGAACAGGTCAGCAGCTCTAAGCCGCAAGTGGTGACCATCGCACAGTCAGCCAATAATATCAGTCAAAACGTGGGTGATCGGGCAATCGCACATGCGGTCACAGGTGGGTTGGGGATGCGGGGAGTATGGGAAGGCTGACGGAATAAGGTCTAAGAATGTCGCCTTGCCCACACACAACCACCACTGATGGATCTACCAGAATTGATCAGCCATACAGATTGCGCTACAGTTGAGATGCAGTTGCAAACTGGAACCGATGGCGTGTAACAGCGCACAGGTTAGCTGCCGATGGGTAACACCCGATACTGCATTCAGTAACCAGTCTGGGTATCCTGAAGATCGAAGGCCCTGAACCCCTTGCTATGATCGCAACTTGGGCAAGGTTAAAACGATTAAACCCTGATCAGGATCGCAACCCCATCAGGTGAAAGGCGGCTTTATGGCCGCTTTTTTTATGGCCGTTGATCGGCTATCGGGATTGCGATACAGTGGCAATGCAGCTGCAAGGTAGATCCGATTGCGTTTTATGCACACGTTAGCTGCCGGCGGGTCGCTCCCATTGCCAAACTGAACAGGCTGAGTCGTTGTTCGACAGGCAATCTGAAGGCTGAAGGACTCCACACACCCGTACTGTGATAAGTGCTGGACAGGCTCATAAAGGCTCACTATTGCAGTGAGCCTTTATTTTTTAACTGGGTGCTTGGCCTGCCGGTTTGATTCCCCCATTTTGATGAATCAAAGCGTGAACGTGGTGAACATTGTGAACTTCAATCCATACATTTTGACCGTCAGTACATATACAACGCGTGGCGGCTGGCTATGCGTTACACCTGAAAAACAGCCTGACTCGATCTTACTGCTGGGTAAGACTGCCCGCCTGCACTGGCTTGAGCATGCCCAGTACCAGCTTGGCAAACTGCCGACTGACCTCTGGACTGGATAAGACCTCCATTGACAGTTTTTCATGGTCGGTCATCGCATCAAGTACGGTATCAGCCAACAGCTTGGGATAGCGTCCGTGCATCACCTCATCAGGCGTATGCTTGTCGATCTGCGCCATCACCGCATCATCACGCCGAATCCGATCTGCAATCCCCTGCGCAAAATGCAGCTTGTCATCGTCGCCCACTTCCGCCCCAAACAGGTCATTCAGGGCTTGAATAATCTCAGACAGGCGTTTTTTTTCAGGCTCACGCGCTTGACCTGCACCCAAGGCGGTAATGCCTTTGAGTTCGGGGGTCTCACCTTCGTCCAGTTTGATTTGTTGCTCGGCTTGCTTGGTCAGGCGGTAGTGCGTCAGCTCAATATCATCTAGGTCAATATCGTCCTGATCAGACAGCCGATCTAAGCGAAGCAGTGGCATCAAGTGCTTGGCGTATACACATAAGGACTCAAGCTCGGGGCTGTCATACGGCACGATCTGCGCCATAAACTCATACAGCCGTACAAAGCTCTGTAGATTCTTTTTAAACAAATCCAGTTGATCCATCGCCTCGCCTGCCACTTTGAGCTGATGCTCGGTCAACTTGATGCTGTGTGCGTCTGCATTGGCAGTGGCAATCGCTTTGGCGGCTTTGGCCTGTTTGTATTGGGTCAATGCTGCAAGATAACGCTGGGCAAAGCGGTCTTTGGCAGGCTTGCAGTAGTAGGACAGCTTGGCGGCGCTGGCCTTGCGGCTGTAAAACGCAGCGGCAAACTGCTCGACCTCATCTTGTTGGTAGATATGTTCACTATCGAGTGATGCTTGTAAATCAAATACCAGCATTGGATTGGTGACGTTCTGCACCGTGGGCTGGGTGTAATACGGTGCAAAGCTATCCAAAATCTCTTGGGTGTCGTTTCTAAAATCCAGAATAAAGGTCTGGGTTTTGCCTGCACAGATACGGTTTAAGCGTGACAGGGTTTGCACACACTCCACGCCGCCAAGCTTCTTGTCCACATACATGGCGCACAGCTTGGGCTGATCAAACCCCGTTTGGTATTTATTGGCCACGATCATCACGTTAAAGCGATTGCTGTCTAAGGCTTTGGCGTGATCTTCACCGTTTAAATGGGGGTTCAGGCTTTTGCTGGTTTCGGTTACTTCAGCGGGGATATACTGATTCGGCAACACACTGCCTGAAAATGCTACCAACGAATGTACATCGCTATAACCTTGCGTTTTGATGTAGTGCTGCATTGCCATTTGATAGCGCACCGCGTCTTCACGCCCGCTGGTCACCACCATGGCTTTGGCCTGACCATCCAGCAAATGCCGCACGTTGGCACGAAAATGCTCGACAATAATTTCAACCCGCTGGCCAATGTTATAGGGGTGCAGGCGTACCCATTTGGCCAGCTTGCTCCGTGCTTGCTTGCTGTCGACCTCCTCGTCATGTTCTACGCCATCAGGATGGGCGATTTTCCACGCGGTGTGATAGGTGGTGTAATTTTTCAGCACATCCAAAATAAAGCCTTCTTCAATCGCCTGGCGCATCGAATAGACATGAAACGGGATTGGTTTGTTCTTGTCGCTCATTGGCTGACTGGGGTCGACAGGTCGGCCAAACAGCTCGAGGGTTTTATTTTTCGGTGTGGCGGTAAACGCATAGTAACTGATGCGGTCAGAGGCTGGCCGTGCTGCGGCAGCTGCTTGTATCGCGTCTTCATCACTGATGCTGTCCAGATCGGGCTGATCTGTACCGAGGATGGCCTTGAGCTTGCTGGCAGATGATCCCGTCTGTGAGGAGTGCGCTTCGTCAGCAATAATCGCGTATTTGCCTGCCGCCAACGCTGGATAGCGGTCAAGCGCATCATATAACGCGGGAAAGGTCTGAATGGTGACAATAATAATTCGTGCTTTGCTGTGCAGCGCATCGGCGAGTTTTTCGGATTTACTCTGACTACCGCCGTCTTGAATGCCACAGACCACACCGTCGTTATGCTCAAACTGTCGGATGGTGTTGCGCAACTGTCCATCGAGTACGGTACGGTCGGTCACCACCACAATCGAGTTAAACAGCTTTTGACCGTCGGGCTCATACAGTCCTGCCAGTTGGTGTGCGATCCATGCAATCGAGTTGGATTTGCCTGATCCTGCGCTATGTTGAATCAGATAACGCTTGCCCACGCCTTCTTGACGGGTTGCCGATAGCAAGTGATTGACCGCATCCCACTGGTGATAACGCGGAAAAATCAGCGTTTCGCTACGAATGATTTTGCCGTCAAAATCCTCTTTTTCGGTGATTTGTAGGTGCAAAAACCGACCCAACACATTCAGCCACGCGTCAGGCTGCAACAGGCGTTGCCACAGGTAGCTGGTGGCGTATTCCGTATCGTTTGCGGCTTGTGGGTTGCCTGCCCCGCCCTCTGCGGTTCCCATGTTGAACGGTAAGAAATAGGTGTCCTTGCCTGCCAGTTGGGTGGTCATCGCCACTTCGTCCTGACTGACCGCAAAATGCACCAAGGCTCCACGCTTAAAGGTCAGCAGCGGTTCGGGCTTTTTGGTCAGTGGGTCTTTCACGGGTCGATCTTTTTTGTATTGCCGTTTGGCGTCTTCGATGGTTTGTTTAAATTCGCTTTTCAGTTCGAGCGTGGCAGTTGGAATGCCGTTGACGAACAGTACGAGGTCAATGCGCGGGTCATAGTTGTTTGTGCCATCACTACGGGCATACGGTGAATAAGAAACCTCTTGCACCACCCGTAGGCGATTTTGTTGGTAACGGCGTTGGGTGTCGGGGTTCATGCTGTGATCGGGCATAAACGCGCACACGTCGAGATGTCCGCCGATCACCTTAAAGCCTTTACGCAGAACGGTCAGCACGCCATCACGTTTGACCGCATGGACATAAGCATCAATTAGCACTTTTTCGGGGTTGGCGGGATTGCTTTTAACAAACTTTTCCCAGCGGTCGGGATAAGCCTTTTGTACAAAGGCCAGAAAATCTGGCATATATAGGGCGTGGCTGCGGTCGTATTGGGCAGCCGTACCGAGTAGCCAGCCGTTGGCGGTCAGGCTGGCAATAATGTCGTTTTGAAATTGTCGTTCGTTCGGGTTGGCCATGTTGCGTCCTGCGTGTTGGTCAGTTGGGTGGTTTTATTGGCCTGCATGGATCAAGCGTTGATATTGCTTGTCGATTTCTTTGGCAAAGCGTTCGGGTGTCATGCCTTTGGCGGGTTTTTTATACAAAATGGTCAGGTGTTCATCGTTTTTAACTGGTTTAATTCCCAGTGATTTCAATGCTTCATCAACCTCTGTTGTACTAATCCACTGATCAACGCCACGGGGTTTGCGCATCTCAACCGTGATATAGACATCTGATAAATACCATTGGGCAACCAAAAAGCAGTAATAACTTAAACCCTTGATGCGGATAGTGTTCGAGTAAAAATAATGTCCTATGCTTGACCACACAGCATCCTTTGCCTGATGAGGATAGATCTTGTCTTCGCCAAAGGCTGCATGCTCTAGATACTCTACCGCCTCGACCAATTGCTGCTTGGTATAGTCACTCAGCATCTTTTGCTGAGCTTGTAGTTGATTTAGTAAGTCGCCGTGATCCTGCACAAACTCAACAATGTGCTGATGCTGAGCGGTGAATTTTTTTGGGTTCATGCTGTCGATTCCTTCAAGGTAGTCCATTAAAAATGCGCTGTAACGATGACCATTAGGTTGTTCATCGCCGTGCTGCTTGATCAATTGCCGTAGGATGTTGCCAAATTCATAGTGACTCACAAACACAAAACCTTCTGGCATAGGACTCGGTTGGTTTAGCCCCATCAGAACATAGGTCTGTTTCTCGATGTCTTTAAATCTTTTTGTTTGGCAAAATTTAATATATAAATCAAATGGATTATTGACTTTGTGATGGATTTTGTTTTCGATGACGATCAGTTGATCCGTCAGCTCTAACACCAGATCAAGCCGTCCCTTACGACCGTCTGCCCTCAGTTTGCACGGTAGTTCAACATAAACCTGTTGGGTTTCAGGTTTACGGCGTGACTTGATACCTGCCGCTTGCATCAGGGCGATGAGTGGCAAGTTGCCCAAACCATGATCTGCTTGGCTGTCGAGAAAGTGGCTCAGGATTTTGGAGCTGACTGATTCGAGTCGGTGCAGGTCGATCAGCTCTAAGAAGGATTTTTGGCGTGGCTTAGGAAAAGTGAGCGCCTTGAGCTGTTGCCGTAGTGCTTCGAGCTGTTCGGGCGTGAGGATGTTTTCGGGGGATTGCGGATCTGGGTTGGGCATGTTGCTTCCTGCGTGTTGGTTTAAAAATCAGTCTTTGCTGCTTGCGCTGGTGATTCCTGCCGCAAAATCTGCCAGTTTTTGGGTTGTCAACATGTGTTGACTTGCCTATACTTGTATCCATAAGTGGATTGGGGGTTCCCGGTCGGCGCTATAGCC
>JAYXXU010000350.1:0-7675 GCA_036019135.1 Pseudomonadota bacterium
TGTTTGTTTGCTTTATGTGTTGTTACGCGCTATTTTTTTTGATGTTGTGATTTAGCTGCGATCAGTCAGATGTTGATGTTGAGCGAAGGAATATTGGTCTGACTTATCGAGAGATGGTGCTACAGAGCGGAGTTTTTTTTGGGATGCTTCTGTCTGCGTGGGTCATGAGTACGGTCTGGCAGGTGGCTGTGTGGGTGGCGATCCCACTTGGATTCGTGTTGGGATGGGCATTGGTCATGACAGTTTCATTGCTTTGGACAGAGCATGACCAGCGCCATCGCTCAAAGCATGTCTCAGATGATTAACCTGAGACTGAGTGCTGAAAGGTTATGATTTAGGCTGCCTATCACCACCAAATCCCAGTATTCTGCACAGTGTATTGATGAGTCAGGTGTTGCCATGTTGAAGTTGTATTCTGAGCGGATTTTTCCGCATGTGTTAGACCGTGTGATGCAAATCAGTAGTTTGACCGAGCTACGCCAGCAATTGATTACTCCGATTACGGGGCATGTGGTTGAGATTGGCTTTGGTACAGGCTTGAACCTGCCGTTTTATGGCACTGGTGTACTGAGTCTAACCACTGTTGATCCAAATGCAGGTGTGGCCAAGCTTGCCGAGCTGCGGATGCAAAATATTCGCTTTCCTGTACAGCAAAAGCTGATCAGTGCAGAGCGCTTGCCATTTGAGGATGCCAGTGTGGATACGGTGGTATCGACATGGACGCTGTGTAGTATTCCAGATGTGGCCAGTGCTTTGCAGGAGATCAAGCGTATTTTGAAGCCTGACGGCATCTTTCATTTTGTTGAACATGGTTTGTCAGCCAAGCCAAGCGTGGCACGTTGGCAACATCGTCTGACGCCGATCCAAAAAGTCGTGGCGGATGGCTGTCATTTGAATCGTGATATGGTGGCGTTGATCAATCAAGCTGGTTTTACATGGATTGAGTGCCAGCAGCATGATGTGGCAGGTGTGCCGAGCATTGGCAATCCGATGACCTTGGGGCGAGTCAAGCCCAGTGTATAATCTGGAATGGATCTAGATGGTTAACCCAGAGAGGAGTGAAACAAATGAGCCTAAAGTGGACAGACTCGTTAGAGATTGCGATTGCATTGCTTGATGCGCATCCAGAGATTGACCCTAAAACGATTCGGTTTACTGATCTGCACCGTTGGGTGCGAGAGTTGCCTGATTTTAGTGATGATCCAAATCGCTCGAACGAGCGGATTTTAGAGGCGATTCAGATGAACTGGATTGATGAGGCAGAGTAGTGGGTGGATAGTGCAAGGTAAAGGTGGATCTTGATCAGACAATCAAGCAGGCTATCTTCGCCTGATCACTATCTTTGTGCTGTCGCCTCGCTATAATACGCACGAATTTAGTTTCCTTTAGCCTCACCGAAATGGAGCCTCACATGGCCGTTGAACGTACCCTCTCGATTGTTAAACCTGATGCAGTGGGCAAGAACCACATTGGCGATATTTTTGCACGCTTCGAAAAAGCAGGCTTGAGCATCGTGGCAACCAAAATGAAGCACCTGTCTAAAGCTGAAGCAGAAGGCTTTTATGCAGAGCATAAAGAGCGTGGCTTCTTTGCTGATCTGGTCAGCTTCATGACATCAGGTCCAGTGGTGGTTTCTGTGCTAGAAGGCGAAAATGCTGTATTGGCACACCGCGACATTTTGGGTGCAACCAACCCAAAAGACGCAGCCCCTGGTACGATCCGTGCAGATTTCGCGACCAGCATCGACGAAAATGCCGCACACGGTTCGGACTCAACCACCTCTGCTGCGCGTGAAATCGACTATTTCTTCGCTCAGACTGAAGTGTGCCCACGTACCCGCTAATTTATTTGCGCTGTGACGTTGCCAACCGGATATCCATTTGGGTGTCCGGTTTTTCCTGTTGATGATGATTAAAGAAAGGTAGAGCGGTATGAGCCAAACCGAGCAAGACGTGCCGTCTGCAGGGTCTTTGTCGCAAGCAGATGATGCCGTGCAATTAACGGTTGCGTCTATTTCCGACAGCGACCACAGCACCGCTGCAGTAAAAACCAACCTGCTGGGCATGAGCCGTGCTGAGTTAGAGCGTTTTTTTGAGCAGATTGGTGAAAAAAAATTCCGTGCTGGCCAAGTAATGAAGTGGATCTATCAGTTTGGTGTGACTGATTTTCATGACATGACCAATCTGGCAGGCAAGCTGCGGGATAAGCTGGCGCAGATTGCTTGTGTTGATGTGCCAGAAGTGGTGCATAAGCAGTTTTCAAACGATGGCACGCGCAAGTGGGTGTTTCGGGTGGGAGATGGTGAGGGTTCGTTGGTCGAGACCGTACTGATTCCTGCCGAAGACAAGACGGGCGCACGTAAAACCTTGTGTATTTCGAGCCAAGTTGGTTGTGCATTAGATTGTAGTTTTTGTAGTACTGGTAAGCAGGGTTTTCAACGTGATTTGACGGCTGCTGAGATCATCGGTCAACTTTGGGTGGCCAATCAATCCTATATGGAGGATGTACCTGTCGGTGAGCGCACGCGTACGGTCACCAATGTGGTGATGATGGGCATGGGCGAGCCGCTGCTGAATTTTGATCCTGTCGTGGCTGCCATGCGGATTATGTTGGATGATTTTGCCTATGGCATGTCGAAGCGGCGGGTGACACTCTCCACTTCGGGTGTCGTGCCTATGTTGGACAAGTTGGGTGAGCAGATTGATGTGGCATTGGCAATTTCGTTACATGCCCCCAATGATGAGCTGCGCAATGAGTTGGTTCCCATCAATAAAAAATACCCGCTGGCCGAGTTGATTCCAGCCGCGAGACGCTATATTGCCCGTGATGGTGGCCTAGAAAGCGCGCGTAAACACGTGACGATTGAGTATGTAATGTTGGAAGGTGTCAATGACCATCCTGAACATGCCAAACAATTAATACAGCTTTTGCGCGATCTACCCAGTAAGATCAACCTGATTCCGTTTAATCCCTTTCCCCATGCACCCTACGGACGTTCGAGTCGCAATCGAATCATGGCATTTCAGCGTCTGCTATCAGATGCAGGTTATGTCTGTACCGTGCGTACCACGCGTGGCGATGATATTGATGCGGCTTGTGGCCAGTTGGTCGGACAGGTGGCTGATCGTACGCGTCGAGCTGAGCGTTGGAAGCAAAAAATTGCTGCCACAGGTGCAGGTGAAATCATGAGAACCCGAGGCTAAGGTGAAAAAAACAACCAAACATGCAGCGTGGTGTGTCAGCGTGGTGCTTTTGCCATTGACGTTTGCCGCGTGTCAGGTCGTTCCAGCCGATGGCTTAAGCCGTGACCCTGAACAAGCTGCCCGTACGCGCACTGCGATTGCGGCACAATATATCCAAAAAGGTGAGCTTGACGCTGCCCAACGCCATCTACAACAAGCATTAGAGGCCAATCCGCGCTCTGCTGCTGCCCATAATATGATGGGGATTCTGCTCCAAACAGAGGGTAGCCCAATGAATTTGCAGCGTGCAGAAGAGTCCTATCGTCGGGCAATTGCCATCGAGCCAGACTTTGCGCAGGCGCATAATAACTACGGTGTGTTTTTGTCGAGCCAAAAACGCTATGAGGATGCGCTTCGGCATTTTGAAGTGGCAGGTTCGACGCTCGGCTATGAAGGTCGAGCAGGCGCATTAGAGAATCTCGGGCGGACAGCCATGCAATTAGGCAATACAGCGCGGGCAAAGGTCGCGTTTGAGCAGGCATTGCAAGCGGATCGTGGCTCGTGGGTTGCGCGTTTGGAATTGGCTGAATTACTGCTCAATCAAGGGCATTTGCGCGAGGCGAACCGTTGGTATGAAGAATATCAGCAGATTTTGGGTCGGCAGCCGCAAGGTGCGCGGTCGTTGTGGTTGGGGATGCGGATTGCGCGCCTACAGCAAAACCAGCCCCGATTACAGGCATACGCGTTAGAGCTGCAACGCCGCTATCCGAATAGCGACGAGTATCAGCGTTATCTGAAAATTTTACAGACTCCGGGAATGCCATGGAAGTAAATCAAAACTCCGCTCAGCCAACCTCTAATGGTGGCTTGCCATTGGGCAATGGTCAAAAACCTGGTGAGCGGTTACGCCAAGTTCGTTTGGCACAAAAGCGTGAATTAAGCGACATCGCACGGGAGCTGAATATTCCTCAGCGTCTGTTGGTGGCGCTGGAGGCGGATGACTATGCGGCGTTGCCAGAGCCTGCTTTTGTGCGGGGCTACCTGCGTAGCTATGCCAAGTTTTTGGGCGTGGATGGTTCTGCATTGGTGGCACGATTTGCGGAGTTGTATACTGCCGATACAGGACGCTCGCCTGCACAGGCGCTCGAAGACTCGCCACTCAAACCCTTGGCACGGATGAGTAGCCATCAGCACAAGCGGAGCTGGCGTTGGTTGCGCTGGTTTGTGGTTGCAGTGTTGCTGCTGGGACTATTGTATGGCTTGTATCAGTTGGCATCTGGCTGGTTGAGTGGTTTGTCTAGTGAGACGACTCCTGTAGTGGAGGAGTCACTGACGATTTTGCCGACTACCAGTTCCGCACCTGCAAGCACTACCACAACGACATTGAATACACTGCCCGTGGTTGGCAGTGCCGTGAGTCAAGCGGATCGTTTGGTGGTGGTGTTGAGCCGAGCAACGTCAGTCCGCGTTCAGGATGCGACAGGCAAGGAGTTGCTCTCTGGTCGCCAAGCTGCGGGTGAGACCCTTCAGGTTGAAGGGCAGTCGCCGTTTAGTATTGTTTTGCCTGAAGCGGACGCAGTGACCAGTTTGAGCTTGAATGGTCAGGCGGTGAATCTGAGTCCGTTTATTGTCAATGGTCGTGCCGATTTTCGCTTGTCACGTTGATTCAGAAGCCTTAGCTGGAGACTTACAGTATGCAGCACAGTCCGATCAAGCGCCGTGTCACCCGTAAGATCCGTGTCGGGTCGGTCGATGTGGGTGGGGATGCGCCGATTAGCGTGCAAACCATGACCAATACCGAAACCTGTGATGTGGCTGCAACTGTTGCCCAGATTCAGCGTTGTGTTGATGCGGGTGCTGATATTGTCAGGGTGTCTGTACCAAGTATGGAGGCAGCGGCTGCTTTTGGGCAGATTCGTCAGCAGGTGAGTGTGCCGCTTGTGGCGGATATTCACTTTGACCATCGAATTGCCCTTGCGGTTGCAGACTATGGTGCAGACTGTCTGCGCATTAACCCGGGTAATATCGGCAGTGATGATAAGGTGCGAGAAGTCGTTGCTGCTGCCCATCATCATGGTATCTCAATGCGGATCGGGGTCAATGCAGGCTCGCTCGAAAAAGACCTCCAGCTTAAATACGGTGAGCCGACTGGGCAGGCGTTGTTAGAGTCGGCAATGCGGCATATTGATATTTTGGATCGGTTGAATTTTCATGAGTTCAAGGTATCGGTCAAGGCCAGCAATGTCTTTCTGACCTTAGATGCCTATCGATTATTGTCTGCCCAAATTGATAATCCACTGCATCTGGGGGTGACGGAGGCAGGCGTATATCGCTCTGGAACGGTTAAATCTGCCATTGCACTCGGCGGCTTGTTGTTGGATGGGATTGGCGACACATTGCGGGTTAGCTTGGCGGCTGAGCCAGAGGATGAGGTCAAAATTGGCTTTGATATTCTCAAGTCTTTGAATATTCGCTCGAATGGGATTAACTTCATCGCCTGTCCGAGTTGTTCTCGGCAAGAGTTCGATGTAATTCGAGTGATGAATGCGCTTGAAGAGCGACTCGAAGATATTCGAGAGCCGATGGATGTCTCGGTGATTGGTTGTAAGGTCAATGGACCAGGCGAAGCCAAAGAAGCTGATATTGGCGTGGTGGGTGCAGCACCGCGTTCATTGGTTTATCGCAATGGTGAAAAAAGCCATTTGATTGATACCAATAACTTGGTGAATGAAATTGAGCAAATGGTGCGTGCGAAGGTCGCAGAGCGTGAAGCACAGCGCGCCAATGAAATTGTGCGGACAACCGCTACAGATTAATGGGATAGTGATTTAGATGAGTGCGATTCAAGCCGTTAAAGGCTTTAATGATATTTTGCCCGCCGAAGCTGTGCGGTGGCGCGCGCTTGAGCGTGTGTTGACCAGTTTGATGGATCAGTATGGCTATCAACAGATTCGTTTGCCAATCCTTGAAGAGACCCGCTTATTTAAGCGTTCGATCGGGGATGCAACGGATATTGTCGAAAAAGAAATGTACAGTTTTTTGGACAAAAGTGATCCGCCTGATTCTCTGACGCTGCGGCCTGAAGGCACAGCCAGTTGTGTGCGTGCCATGCTGGAGCATAATTTGCTGCGCAGTGCCACACCACGTCTGTGGTATTTGGGGCCGATGTTTCGGTATGAAAAGCCGCAAAAAGGCCGCTATCGGCAGTTTCATCAGTTTGGCGTGGAGACCTTTGGGGTTGCTACGCCTGATCTAGATGCCGAGTTGATTTTAATGACGGCACGCTTATGGCGGCAATTGGGGTTGTCCGATCAGGTGCAGCTTGAGATTAATAGTTTGGGTGAAGTGGCGGCACGTAATCAATATCGAGATGCACTGGTCGCCTATTTGGGTGCGCATCATGAGCAGTTGGACGAAGACAGTCAGCGTCGCTTGACCACCAATCCATTGCGGATTTTGGATAGCAAAGTGCCAAATACTCAAGCTCTGTTGGTCAATGCGCCACAGTTACATGACTTCTTGGATGCTGAGTCATTGGCACACTTTGAACAATTTAAGGCCTATTTGGATGCTGCGGGCATTGGCTATGTGATCAATCAAAAGTTGGTGCGTGGGCTGGATTATTACAACAAAACCGTGTTCGAGTGGACAACGACGGCGTTGGGTGCACAGGGTACAGTATGTGCGGGTGGTCGCTATGATGGTTTGGTTGGACAGCTCAAAGGCAAGCCCGAACAATCTGTGCCAGCGGTGGGTTTTGCCTTGGGCATGGAGCGGTTACTACTGTTGTTAGAGCAAATCGAACGCCCTGTCGATTGCGCTGAGTGTGATGTGTTTTTGTTGGCGGATCCAACACTGCATGTACAAGCCAGTCAGTTGGCTGAGCAACTCCGTGATCGGTTGCCGCATTTGCGCTTGAAACTCGGTGCCGCCGCTAGCCTAAAAAGTCAGATGAAAAAAGCCGATCAATCGGGTGCGCAACTGGCGTTGATTTTGGCTGCATCAGAAGCAGAGCAGCAGACCATCAGTGTCAAGGTGTTGGCGACGGGAGAGCAGCACGTTTGGCCGCAACAGACCTTGGCAACGCAGTTGGCCGATTTTTTACACAAACAGGATGCATAGGAGTCAGGCATGGCCACACATTTGAGTGATGAAGAACAAGCCGAGCGCCTAAAGCGTTGGATCAGAACCTATGGCGGTACAGCACTGACTGCCGTGTTGGTGGTGCTGATTGCTTATTTTGGAATGAGTTATTGGCAAAAAACCCAACAAGCCAAACAATTTATTGTCGCAGGTCAATATCAAAAACTGACCGAGGCTAGCGCTGCGGCTCTACAAAATCCAGAAGATCAAGCCCGCCAGACAGAGTTTTTGGCCGCGGCCGATCAACTGATTAAAGACAGTCCTGATAGTGGTTATGCCTTCCATAGTTTGTTGTTGCAGGCCAAGCTTGCTGTAGAGCAGCAGGATTACGCTGCTGCCGAACAAGCTTT
>JAYXXU010000351.1:0-5896 GCA_036019135.1 Pseudomonadota bacterium
ACTTTGTCATCAAAGCCAATATGGATGTTTTGAATATCAAATACCAGCTTGCCTGATTTGTTAGTGTCTTGCACAGTCAAGGTGGCTTTGCCTTGTTGGCTACGGCGGGCGCTGGCCTCTTCACGCAGGGCTTTCAAGGCACGGACACGGCCTTCATTGCGGGTACGACGGGCTTTGATGCCTTGACGAATCCAGACTTCTTCTTCAGCCAGTTTTTTATCAAAATTGGCATTTTGCTTTTCTTCAGCCTCAAGCTGTTGGGCTTTTAGCTCAAGATAACGGGCATAGTTGCCATCATAGCTGCGC
Source organism: Pseudomonadota bacterium (assembly GCA_036019135.1). Classification (GTDB taxonomy): domain Bacteria; phylum Pseudomonadota; class Gammaproteobacteria; order Pseudomonadales; family Moraxellaceae; genus JAYXXU01. The sequence goes on from JAYXXU010000351.1 coordinate 307, forward strand.
AGCACGCCACGATCCAATTCGACAATGCGTGTGGCCAGTCGATCCACAAAGGCGCGGTCGTGCGAAATAAACAGTAGGGTCAAGTTCGGCCAGTCGAGCAAGAATTGCTCCAGCCACTCGATGCTTTCAACATCCAAATGGTTGGTTGGTTCATCCAATAACAACAGGTCAGGCTGGGTCAATAGCGCCCGCGCCAGTAGCACACGCCGCTTACGACCGCCCGATAGCTCAGATAAGTCAGCATGCCCATCAAGGTTCATTTTACCCAAGATGGTGTCCACTTGGCGTTGCAGTGTCCAGCCATCTTGATCATCAAGTTGGGTTTGTAGATGACTCATGCGGTCACAGGCATCCATATCTCCCATCGCGCATTGATCACTGGCAATATGATAGTCTGCCAACACTTGCGCAATCGCACCTGCACCACTGGCCACAATATCTTCGACCCGACCTGCGGTCATCGGCACATCTTGCTCCAGCATGGCGATCCGCAAGCCGCTGGGCTTCAGGATTTCGCCTTGATCAGGCAGTAGTTCGGTGCTGACCAGTTTGAGTAGGGTGGATTTGCCCTCACCGTTACGGCCAATCAAACAGACTCGTTCGCCACGTTCGAGGCTGAGGGATGCGCCTGCTAAAATGGCAGGGCCACCAAAGGCCAGTTGAATGTCGCGTAGGGTGATGAGTGCCATAACCGCCGTTATCCAGAGCAAAGAATTAAAGGGTGAATGATGAACGATGAGCCACAGGATTGCCAGTCAGCCGCAGCTTTAATTACACGGTTGGATGAGCTGGAAATGCGGGTTGCTTTTTTGGATGAACTCACGGAGTCTCTGAATGGTGTGATTGCTGATCAAAATCAACAGTTGTTGGTCTTGCAGACCCAAATGAAGCTGCTGTATCAGCGGGTGCAGGCGGTCAAAGTTGAGGATGATGGAGTTGCCCCGTTTGATGTCTATGATGATCGTCCACCGCACTATTAATGGATGGTCTGCGATGTGATCCAACGCGGTTGCTGTATTTTTAAAGGAGCGACGATTGGTTTTGTCTAGTTGTTGCTAGCTGAAGATCAAGGCAAGCTGAGCGCGCCAGCCCCCAAATGAGCCTAAACCCAGATGAGAGTACTGTTATGCCACGATCAATCACACCGTTAGAAGTTGCAGTCGTTGGTGCAGGTATGGCGGGGCTGAGCTGTGCAAGGCATTTGGCTGATACAGGCATGGATGTCCATGTGTTTGATAAGGCGCGTGGTGTCGGGGGGCGCATGGCGACGCGGCGGATGGATGAGATGGGCTTCGATCATGGTGCGCAGTATTTTACGGCACACTCGGCGGCCTTTACTCAGCAGGTCGAAGCGTGGCAGCAGGCAGGCGTCGTCGCTGCATGGCAGGGTCGTATTGCTGCGACTGATTTGCAGCAGATCCAACCCGTTGAGCCCCAAAGTCGTTATGTCGGTGTGCCTCGGATGAGTGCGGTTGGAAGGCATCTTTTGGGAGTATTGCCTTTTTACCCTGACCATCGGTTGGTGGAGTGTCAATTCGATGGACAGTATTGGCATTTGCAGTTTGATACTCAGCCCAGTGTTTTGGCCAAGTCATTGGTGTTGGCGTTGCCTGCACCGCAAGTGGTCGATTTATTAGAGATAGATCATCCTTTGTATGCTGATGCAGTGTTACAAGATATGTTGCCGTGTTGGGCATTGATGCTGCATGTGGCCGAACCTATTGCGGTAGATTTTGAGGGGTGCTTTGTCAATGCAGGGATTTTGGGTTGGGTGGCGCGTAATAGCAGCAAGCCTGATCGTGCCGCAGCAGAAGCGTGGGTGATTCATGCCAATCACGCATGGTCACAAGCACAAGTCGATGCTGATCCGATCTGGGTGCAGCAGCAGCTCTATACTGCGTTTTGTCAGTTGGTACAGCAGCCTGTTCACGTTGAGCAGCAATCTGTGCATCGCTGGCTGTATGCGTTGGCTGCCAAAGCGTTGCATGTCGGTTGTTGGTATGAGCCTGCCCAGCAATTTGGGATTGTGGGTGATTGGTTGGCGGGTTCTCGGATTGAGGGGGCATGGCAGTCGGGGCAGCAACTGGCAGATCGAATGATTCAAAATCCAGCGATAGCCGTTACCAAAAAATGAAATCCAGTGAGAGATGATCATGACGTTATGGGTTGAGCAATTGTGGCATTATCCATTGAAGTCAGCACAAGGCATTGCCATGAGTCAAGCCGACCTGCATCCACACGGGATCGCGCAAGATCGCCGCTGGCTGTTGGTGGATGCCGATGGACAGATGTTGACCCAGCGCCAATTGCCGCAGCTTGGGGCGTTACAGGTTGCGTTGCCAGCAGTGCAACACATGGCATTGACCGCAACACTTCATCTCACTGGTCTCGGTGTTGGGCTGTGTGCAACGGCTTCAGTTGATTGGCCTGAGCAAGCGACGGTTTGGGGTGACACGTTGGCCGCTTGGGGCGTGCCTGACCTGATAAATCAACAGCTTTCAGCGGTATTCGGGCAGGCCGTGCGGCTGGTATATTGTCCCGATGATACAGTGCGTGCCGTTGATCCTGAGTATGCTGCGGGATATCGCACCGCGTTTTCGGATGGTTTTCCAGTTTTGGTGCTGTCGCAATCCTCATTGGATGCGTTGTCTGCACATTGGGGACAGTCGGTAGATGTGCGTCGGTTTCGTCCAAATTTGCTGATTGCAGGCGATTGTGCGCCGTTTGCGGAGGATACATGGTCGAGCATTCAGATCGGCGGGTTGACTTTCGATCTGGTCAAGCCGTGTTCGCGCTGTGTGATACCAACACTAGATCCTGATCAGCAGCAGCCGACCCAAGGGTTTGCCCGTTTTTTGGCCACACAGCGGCGGCATGCCAATGGCAAAATCTACGTCGGCCAAAATGCAGTGATTCGCCAAGCCCAAACCGCAACTAGTTTGGCCACCGTACTGGGGAAAATCGCCGTCGGTGATGTGGTCGACGTGCAAGTGGATCATGGTGATTGATCCAAGCGGCTTGTGTTTTGAGCAGGGCTCAGGCAACCTTGCGGCGTTTGGCAATGGCCAAATCGCAGTCGATTGAGGCGCACAATGAGTCAAATGGGTTATATCGTGATTGGTTTGATCATCATCTTTGTCTTTGGGCAGTGGATGATGTTGCGCCCCAGTCCTCGTGAGCGATTACGCGGTCAGTTGCGAGATCGTGCCAAAAAAATGGGGCTAAACCCGCGTTTAGTGGCTGCACCTGAATGGATTGGTATTCGCAATGACACCCAGCGCAAGGGGGGGATGGTGGCATTTTATCATGTGGTATTGCCTGAAGCCGAGTTGCCCTTAACCCAAGCCAAAGTCGTCGATGGTCGCCTGCGGGTGATTCACGGTGCGCGGGCTTACCATGATGTGCCTTTTGCGGTGATTGGTGCGATTGCCATTGAAATGCAAGCCAATTGTGTTGGCTTATACTGGGATGAAGAAGCGGATTTTCGCGGCGAGCGACTTGAAGCATTGAAGGCTGCCATGCTTGAATTGGCCAACGCCCGCCCGCAGACTGCCTAAATCGGCCATATTGAACTGAAAACGGAACCTTGTCGCTCATGCCCACACGTCCACGCTCCACCACCAAAAACACCATCAAGGCAGGTCGTCGCAAGACGAGCCCAGCGGTGGATGCAGCCGCATTGGCCAAGGATGTGCCTGAGGAATCGAATGGATCAACGCGTAAAGCTCGTGCGCTGGTGATTGTTGAATCGCCAGCCAAAGCCAAAACCATCAACAAGTATTTGGGCAATGACTATATTGTCAAATCCAGCGTTGGGCATGTACGTGACCTCCCTGTCAGTGGTGGTGGCAAAGTTGCGGAAAGAACCACGACCAAGTCCACCGAAAAACTCACCCCTGAGCAAAAAGCCGCTGAAAAAGAACAAAAAGCCCAGCAAGCGTTGGTCAAACGTATGGGGATTGATCCTGAGCATGGTTGGACAGCGCATTATGAGGTCCTTCCGGGCAAAGAAAACGTCGTCAGCGATCTAAAAAAATACGCTGCGCAAGCCGATGAAATCTATCTGGCAACCGACTTGGATCGTGAGGGAGAGGCGATTGCATGGCACTTGCAGCAAGTGATCGGTGGTAATCCAGACAAATACAAACGGGTGGTCTTTAACGAAATCACCAAAAATGCCATTCAGTCAGCGTTTCAACAGCCAACGACCTTGGATCTCGATCAAGTCAATGCCCAACAAGCCCGCCGCTTTTTGGATCGGGTAGTGGGGTATATGGTCTCACCTTTGCTCTGGGAAAAAATTGCGCGTGGCCTGTCTGCGGGACGCGTGCAATCGGTGGCCGTGAAGTTAGTGGTCGAGCGCGAGCGCGAGATTCGAGCCTTTATTCCTGAAGAGTATTGGCAAATTCATGCGGATACGCAAGCAGGCCAAGCGCCGATTCGACTCGAAGCCGTCAAACAACATGGCAAACCGCTCAAGCTTAAAAACAAAGCTGAAACAGATGCCGTGCTATCTATCCTGCAACCTGCGACCTATCAAATTGCGCAGCGTGAGGACAAGCCAACCAAGACCAACCCAAGTGCACCGTTTATTACCTCGACATTGCAACAAGCAGCCAGTACGCGTTTGGGTTATTCAGTCAAAAAGACCATGACCTTGGCGCAGCGCTTGTATGAAGGTGGCTATATCACCTATATGCGTACTGATTCGACCTTCTTGAGCCAAGATGCGTTGACCATGGTACGCAGTTATATTGAAGACACATTTGGTCAGCGGTATTTGCCTGCCAAGCCGAATTTTTATGGTAGCAAAGCAGGTGCACAAGAGGCGCACGAAGCGATTCGTCCCTCTAATGTAGCGCTATCAGGTGATCAACTGGCGGGAGTTGAGCGCGATGCCCAGCGGCTGTATGAGTTGATTTGGCGGCAGTTTGTGGCCTGTCAGATGCCATCAGCAGAATATCTGTCGTCGACATTGACGGTACTTGCCGATAGCGTTGAATTAAAAGCGCGTGGTCGGACGTTGACCTTTGATGGTTTTACCCGCGTATCGGCAGTCAATAAGCAAGAGGATGATCTGCTGCTGCCAGCGGTGAAGGTCGGAGATGTCTTGAGTCTGATCAAGCTCGACCCCAGCCAACATTTTACCAAGCCTGCTGCACGTTTTACTGAAGCCAGCTTGGTCAAAGAGTTGGAAAAACGCGGCATTGGCCGTCCATCTACCTATGCTGCGATTATTTCGACTATTCAAGATCGTGGCTATGTCAAATTGGACAACCGCCGCCTGTATGCCGAAAAAATGGGTGACATTGTTACTGACCGTTTGAGCGAAAGTTTTAGTCATTTGATGGACTATGCGTTTACGGCAGATTTAGAAGGTCAACTGGATCAGGTAGCAGAAGGCCAGCGCGACTGGAAGAATCTACTGGATGAGTTTTATGGTGACTTCAAACAGAAGCTCAGCCATGCCAAAGCGCAAGATGGAATGCGCCCAAATGCGCCTGTCAGTGTGCCCGAAGTGGCCTGCCAGTTGTGTAGTCGTCCGATGCAGATTCGGACGGGATCGACAGGAGTATTTTTGGGCTGTTCA
>JAYXXU010000352.1:0-8875 GCA_036019135.1 Pseudomonadota bacterium
ATACGGTTTTTTCCCGTTTTAATCGGGGGCGACAACGAACTGCACGGATGCATTTAGGTGTTGAAACATCGGGATTCCCGTCAGCAGGTTGACTCAATTCGGCGTATCATACCGCAATGGTGGCATCGCTACACATTTGACGAGGTTCAAGATGATTCTGATAACCGGCGGACTCGGTTACATTGGTTCGCATATGACTGCGGCGCTGATGGCGCAAGGCCACGAGGTGATTGTCGTGGATAATCTGTCCAATGCGCGGATGGATATGTTAGAGCGCTTGGAATATTTGGCGGGGCGTTATGTGACCTTTGTGCGGGTGGATATCCGCAACACGCCAGCGCTACAAAAAGTCTTTGAGCAATACGCCATCACTGCGGTGGTGCATTGTGCGGGACTCAAGGTGGCAGCAGATTCACCAATGCAACCGCTCGACTACTACAATGCGAATGTGGGTGGTCTGATGAGCTTATTGCGGGTGATGCAGCGCACAGGCGTCCGACATTTGATTTATGGTTCGACGGCCTTGGTCTACGGTGATCAGCCGAGCCCACTGTCAGAACAACTCCCCGCAGCCCCCCAAACCCCATATGCCAACAGTTGTAAGTTCTGTGAGGATATGCTGCACGATTTAGCGTTGGCCGAGACCGATTGGCGTATTGCGGTCTTGCGCTACTTTAATGTGGCAGGTGCGCATCCCACAGGGGTGATTGGTGAATGGCCGAATGGGATTTCGAGTAATCTGATGCCGTTTTTAGCACAGGCGGCGCGTGGTGAACGTGAGTCGGTCGAAGTGTTGGGGGATGATTATGAGACCGTTGATGGGTCTGCGGTGCGCGACTACGTGCATGTGATGGATGTGATTGACGTTCAAATGCAGGCATTTCATTGGTTGTTCAGTCAGCCACATGCGTTTGGTGTCTTTAACATTGGTCGCGGTGAGGGCGTGTCGGTCAAACAAATGATTGCTCAGTTTGCGGCATTGACTGAGCGTCCGATTGAGATGGAAGTGCTGCCACGTCGTGCAGGTGATGTGCCAGAGTTGGTCGCCAATATCGAGCAGGCGCGCACTGTGCTGCAATGGCAGCCCAGCCGTAGCCTTGATGACATCATACAGGACACATGGAAGTTCTATCAGTCGTTGAATGCCTAGCACGCCAACAGGCGCTAGCCGTCTCATAAAAAATACCCGCAACAGAGTGCGGGTATTTTTTTGCTAGCAATGGGTCTGAGCTAGCTTATTTTTCAACAAATGCACGTTCAATTACATAGTCACCAGGATCACCCATGCGTGGTGAAATCACCAAGCCATGCTGATCAAGCAATGCCGCTGAGTCATCCAACATGGTTGGGCTGCCACAAATCATGGCGCGGTCGTCTTCACGATTAAAGCGTGGTAAACCAATATCTTCAAACAGCTTGCCATTTTCAATCAAGGTGGTGAGACGGCCTTGGTTGCGGAAGGCTTCCCGTGTGACCGTTGGGTAATAGATCAGCTTGTCTTTGACCAGTTCGGCAAAGATTTCATCATTGGGTAGAACGTTTTCGATCAGGTCTTGATAGGCCAGTTCGTTGACGTTGCGTACCCCATGAATCAAGATGACTTTTTCGAACCGTTCATAGGTTTCAGGATCACGGATCAGTGACAAAAACGGCGCAAGCCCTGTGCCTGTGGACAGCATGTATAAGTGCTTGGCAGGCAGCAGATCATCGAGTACCAGCGTGCCTGTTGGTTTTTTGCTGACCAGTAGCTTGTCACCGACTTGGATTTTTTGCAGGATTGAGGTCAGTGGGCCATCTTGCACCTTGATCGAAAAAAACTCCAAATGATCTTCGTAATTGGCGCTGGCAATCGAGTAGGCGCGCATGAGCGGTTTGCCATTGACCTCCAGACCAATCATCACAAACTGACCGTTTTTGAAACGTAGTCCAGCATCTCGCGTACACTTAAAGCTAAACAGGGTATCATTCCAGTGATGAACTTCGGTGATGGTTTCGGTGTTAAAGGCAGCCATGACGCTCTCTTTGTATGAAAAATCGAACAGGTCGCTATTCTAACCAAAACTAAAGCTGGTTAGACTGAATAAATTCAATTGTATTTATCAGGAAAAGTGATGAACCCTGTGGCTCAGCTAAACATTTTGACGCTGCCGATCATTGGTTATTTGCGCAGCCCATTGATCGAAAAGTTTGGCACGCCACGCCAACCCAACTTGGTGGATGTGGTGGCGCATATCGAATTGTGCGCGCCATATGATGATCTGCGGGCATTTGATGGGATTGAGCGCTTTAGTCATGTGTGGTTGCTTTGGCAGTTTCATCATAATCGAGACAATCAATTTCGACCACAGATTCGCCCACCACGTTTGGGTGGTAATACCAAAGTTGGCGTGTTTGCCAGTCGTAGTATGTATCGCCCTGCGCCAATTGGCTTATCGGTGGTCAGGCGTGGGCAACTCCAGCAAATCAACGGTCAGCTCCACTTGGAGGTGATCGGGGCAGATTTGATTGATGGCACGCCGATCATCGATATCAAGCCATATCTGGCCTATGCCGACGCCCATCCTGATGCGGTGAGCGGGTTTGCACCCGATGCACCGACGGCCTTGGCGGTACAATGGACAGATCACGCCCAACAGGCATGGATACATCAGTGTCAGCGCGGACAGTTACAGCAATCTGATCAGCGCGCAATTGAGCAATTATTAGCACTTGACCCCCGTCCAGCCTATCAGCAAGATGAACGGCTATATGGAATGGCGTATGCGAGCGTTAATGTACGTTTTGTTGTGCGTCCAGATGGCATTGAGATTCAGGATATTCAACCACGATGATGCAAACCAATCGCAACAATAAAATGGGATTTTCAGTTCAGATTGATGTCCGTTGGTGCTTAGAAGAGCTGCTTAAAGACGGCCACTTGACTCAGCGTGACGTAAATTTGGTCACCACTACTTCACGCCGAAAAGAACAACTACATTGGCATCCGCTACAGATTATTGCTGATTTTGGGCTGACCGATCAGCGTCAGCCACCGAGTAAGCTAACCTTACCCGTCCTCACCACATGGTTGGCCGAGAAGGCGGGAATGCCGATCTACCGCATAGATCCGCTCAAGACCAATGTCCCTGCCGTGACTGCGGTGATGTCATTTGAGTATGCGGAGCGGCATCGGATTTTGGCCGTTGCCGTCGATCAAGATACCGTGACCGTTGCGACAGATCAGCCCTTCTATGATGATTGGTTGGATAATCTGCTGCATATCGTACAACCACGTGAGATTCAGCGCGTCGTAGTCAATCCTGAGCAGCTTAGTCGTTATTTGCCAGAATTCTATCAAGTGACTCGTGCCATCGCGGGTGCAAAAAATACAGGCAGCAGCAGTGAAACGAGCGCAAAAGGTGTTGAGGCGTTATTGCAGTTGGGCGACATGCAAAACCCCGATGCCAATGATCAACACATTGTGCGTATCGTGGATTGGCTGTTGCAGTACGCATTCGATCAACGTGCCAGTGATATTCATCTTGAACCCCGCCGAGATGGTGGGCGCGTGCGCTTTCGGATAGATGGGGTATTGCATACCGTATATGACATGCCTGCGCCGATTCTACTGGCAGTGATTTCAAGGATTAAAATTCTCGGTCGAATGAATGTGGCCGAAAAGCGCAAACCTCAGGACGGTCGCCTAAAAACTCGTACCCCAAAAGGCCTTGAAACCGAACTGCGGTTGGCGACGTTGCCGACCGCGTTCGGTGAAAAAATGGTGATGCGAATTTTTGATCCTGAAGTGTTGGTGCGTAGTTTTGAGCAGCTCGGTTTGGTCGGCGATGATCTGGCCAAATGGAAACAAATGGCTGCGCACCCGAACGGCATTATTTTGGTGACAGGGCCGACTGGCTCGGGCAAAACCACCACGCTGTACTCGACGCTCAAGCAACTCGCCACCGATGAGGTCAACGTCTGCACTATCGAAGACCCGATTGAGATGATTGAGCCGAGTTTTAACCAGATGCAGATTCAAGGCATGATTGATCTGAATTTTGCCGATGGGGTGCGGGCACTGATGCGGCAAGATCCCGACATTATCATGGTTGGTGAGATTCGGGATCGGGATACCGCTGAGATGGCGATTCAGGCCGCGCTCACGGGGCATTTGGTACTCTCTACTTTACATACCAACGATGCACCAAGCAGTTTGAATCGCCTGCATGATCTGGGGGTGCAGCCATTCTTGACCGCTGCGACGATTTTGGGTGTGATGGCACAGCGCTTGGTGCGTACGTTGTGCCCACATTGCAAGACCCCAATTGCAACCGATGTCGAGGTGTGGCATCAACTCTGTGCGCCATGGAAAAGCCAGCCACCTGCCCAAATCTATCAAGCAGTCGGTTGTGAGCAATGTCGTGGCACAGGCTATAAAGGTCGAATTGGTGTGTATGAAATTTTGGTATTGTCGACCGAAATGAAGCGCATTGTCGGTGAAGCAGCTACCCTGAACCAGATCAAACAACAAGCCTATAAAGAAGGCTTGCAACCATTGCGCCTAGCAGGTGCGCGCAAAGTGGCTGACGGCATCACCACCATTGAAGAGGTTATGCGCGTCGTACCCTTGAGCTAGTCAGAGGGTTGAGGATTGTTGGCTGACCATCGCCATAGGCGTGGTGGTCGGTGCAATCGGTTTTTGCTTCACAGGATTCACCAGAAAGTTAATACCTAATAGCACGAGTGTCACCCCCAAAATTGGCCGAATCGCATGTTCAGGCAGCTTGGAGCTGAGTAATGTGCCCGCAATGATTGCAGGAATCGCACCGATTAACAGCATGCCCAACATATGAAAATCGACATTGCCAGAAGCCATGTGGCCTAGACCTGCCACCAAGGTCAGCAATACGGCATGCACCACATCTGAGCCAATAATCCGAATCATCGGTAGGTGTGGAAACATCAGCACCAAGGCCATAATCCCAAATGCTCCAGCGCCGACGGACGATAGTGTGACGAATACCCCCAGTACCAGCCCCATCACCACAACCAAGGCCTTGCTTTTCATTTGAAAAGGTCTTTGATCCTCATGTAAGTGCTCAGGATTGGTCAGATGTCGGCGTCTAGCAAAGAAGCGTTCGATCTGTTGCCTAAAAATAATCGAAATGCCTGTGATGACCAGCATGAAGCCCAAGGTCAGAGTGAGAATGGCCTTATAGTCATTTGCACCATCAAAGAAAAATCGTAACGCCCATGTCGTGGCAAATGATGCAGGAATACTGCCAATCGAAAGCCAGATCACGATTGGCCAAACGATATTTAGTTTTTTGGCATGTACCAATGAGCCACAAAATTTAGAAATCGCGGCATACAACAAATCCGTCCCAATCGCAATATGTGCTGGTACGTGGAGAACGCTGATTAAAATCGGTGTCATGAGTGATCCACCACCCACACCCGTGACCCCAACACATAGTCCAACCAGTAGTCCTGCAAGAATAAAATAGAGATCTTGCATGAGCAAAGCGCCCCATGATTGCTGCAAAGAGCGCTAGGGTAGCGGTTTTTATTTTAATATCCAGTAATAAAACTTGCTGAGCTTAGCATAAAAAATGCTAAGTCCAATTTTGAGCGGATGGTCTTTCCCTTTGTCGCTGTTACACCTATAATGCGTTCCCAATCGTGGGCCTGTAGCACAATCGGTTAGTGCAGCGGACTCATAATCCGTTGGTTTCGGGTTCGAGTCCCGACGGGCCCACCATGCGATAGATTCAAAAAAGACTTGCAGCGATGCAGGTCTTTTTTTATGGCCTATTCCAATACTACAGACTCGCCAGAATGTGTCAAAGTTGCAGAGTTCTGTGCTGTTTACGCACGTTTGTCCGCCTGCTCCAAAATAGCGCTTATCCTATTTTGATTTCATCAGTCTATATAGAAGGAGCGAGTATTGTGTCAACGGTCGTGCCAACAGTTCGAGTCTATCGTAAGCATATTGCTGGACAGCCTTGTCCTTGGGGGCAAAAGGCAGTTGATTTGCTGGATCAGCATCATATTGCCTTTGATGACCATCTGCTGACCAGCATTGACCAAGTCGACGTATTTAAAGCCGAACATCAAGTCCAGACCACGCCGCAGATTTTTGTTGGGGATGATCGAATCGGTGGCTATACGGATTTGGCAGCTTATTTGGGTGCGGCGCTTGTCGATGAGCCTCGACAGGATGCAGTGAGTCTGGCGGCTTATTTGCCATTAGTCGCAATCTTTGGGTCAACGTTATTGATGTCGATTGCGGTGACCCCAAGCGTGAGTATGCAATGGTTTGATCACTTTATGGGGTTTTCACTGTGTGTATTGGCAATTCTAAAGCTCATGGATCTGCATGGCTTTGTGGCTGGGTTTAGACAGTATGATTTGTTATCTGAACGCCTCCCTCAGTATGCCTATGTTTACCCCTTGCTGGAGCTATTCGTCGGGCTAGGCTTGATTGCGGGCTTGATTCCCCTGTTGGTTGGTGTTGTCGCTATGCTGGTCGGATTGGTCGGTGCGCTATCGGTGATCAAAGCTGTCTATTTAGATCGTCGGCAACTCAACTGTGCCTGTGTTGGGAGTAATAGTCGTGTGCCACTCGGTGCAGTCAGTTTGACCGAAAATATCTTAATGGTCTTAATGGGATCATTACTAATGGTGCGTTTGCTACCATTTGGTTAGGATCACTCAACGTATGGTATGGGGTGGATGAGTATGCAGCAGAACACAGACACAGAAGACCTGATGGTGGCAGATCAAATCATGCCAAAAATCACCATCTCTATCGCAGCGCAGACTTTGAGTTTAGAGGCTGACGGACAGCAGCAAACGTATGCGATATCGACTGCATTAAATGGGGCAGGAGAGCGTGAAAATAGTGGTTGTACCCCGCGTGGCTGGCATATGATTACCGAAAAATTTGGTGCCGACCTGCCAGAAAATAGTGTGTTTGTCGCACGCCAAGCCACAGGGGAAATCTACACCGCCGCATTGGCCAATCAGTTCCCGAATCGGGATTGGGTTTTGACGCGTATCTTGTGGTTATCAGGGCTGGAGGCGGGTTTTAATCAAGGCGAAGGGTGCGATAGCCATGCCCGCTATATTTATATCCATGGCACGCCAGACAGTGAGCCGATGGGTGAACCTCGCTCGCATGGTTGTATTCGGATGCGCAACCAAGATGTTCTCAAGTTGTTTGATCAGGTAGAGGTCGGGACAATCGTCGAGATACAGCCTTAAATTTGAGCTGTCTGGCAGATGCTGCATAGGTTGTGTTTGATTTTTCATCAAAAATCGCACGTTTTGAGTTGTTTTTGATCAGTCGCACGAAAAATCAAAAAAACACCTGAAAAAGGTTTGACAGTGCAAATAGATTCTCTATAATGCACCCCACAGCGAGACATTGGGTGGTTAGCTCAGTTGGTAGAGCAGCTGCCTTACAAGCAGCGGGTCAGCGGTTCGAGCCCGTTACCACCCACCAATCTCTTGTTGTAAGTTGCGATGCAGCGGTAGTTCAGTCGGTTAGAATACCGGCCTGTCACGCCGGGGGTCGCGGGTTCGAGTCCCGTCCGCTGCGCCATTCGCATGGTACGATTCCCATGAACAAATCGTACAAAAAGCCCTCTAGGCAGCCTGGTAAGGTTTGCATTGAAGTTGGGCTTTTTTTATTGGCACATGGTGCTGATAATCCCTATACGCAGCGGTAGTTCAGTCGGTTAGAATACCGGCCTGTCACGCCGGGGGTCGCGGGTTCGAGTCCCGTCCGCTGCGCCATATTTAAAAATCCACCTCAGCGGTGGATTTTTTGTTTCATATTTCTATTAATCGTTGCTAATATCTTCGAGGTGTTAATCAGCAGCCTAGTAGAGATTGATATGTCATTAAATAAAGTTGATTTGGTATCTACCTCAGCGCCAGACCTCTTAAAGGAAATTCAAAAGCTGAATAAGCTTAAACACTATCAGGATGCGTTATCATTGAGTGAGACTGCGACAAAACAGTATCCGAAAAGCGCTGCTCTATATAAACAAAATGCCCTAATTAATTTAAAGTTAAAAAGAGTAAAAGAAGCACATACATCTTTTATGCGCTTTTTTAAGCTCAATCAAGACAAAGATTTGATTGCTGCTGATATCTATGAAAAGTTTTTTGAAAACTCACTTAAGCTGGTTAAAAAGCCAAGTGGAAAAGTCTTTAAAGAGGCTTCTGAGATCTTATCATTATTGGAAAGTATTGATGTTAATGGTTTCGAAGTTGCTTTGTATAAAGCTGCTTTTTTAGTAGTTGGTAGGGATTATGATTTGGCAGTTTCTAGCTATGATGACTGTCTTCAGAAAGGAGTGGCTTTTAGAAAAACAGACGGAGAACTTTATATCAAAGCGCTGTTTAATTCCTTTAGATATAAGGAGTTGGATAGCTTTATCAGAAGTGATTATGCTTTGCCTCTAGGCGAGTTGAGATTGGCTAAGGAAAAGAAGCGAGTTGCGCTTTTGCTGAATCTTGCTGATGCCCAAACTCTTGCAAGTACAGAGTACTATCGGATTAGTATTTTTAGGCAGCAGAGTCCTAAGGGGGTGTTTATTACATTTGGGACGGCAGCAGATGACCTTGACTCTGAGCCTTTTGGTATGGATTTTTTGCTAAGCTACGGTTACGATCTGATTTTTGTTGCACAGGAAAATACCAACAGATATCAGGATCTCTCATTCGAGACTTTTGAGGAAATAGTTGCTCCTGTAGTTAAATGCGGAAGATATGAAAAAGTATATACGTACGGTGTAAGCCTGGGTGGATATAGTGCTCTATATTATTCGGGGTGTATCAATGCAATAGCGTTTGCTGCATCGCCATTGAACCCTTGGGACGTATC
>JAYXXU010000353.1:0-6897 GCA_036019135.1 Pseudomonadota bacterium
GTTCAGCAGGAACTTCGGTTCAGTTGCTCGGTCGTGATGGCGCGTATGCTATCGTGCGTTTGCGCTCAGGTGAAACTCGTCGCATCCATGTTGAGTGCCGTGCGGTACTGGGTGAAGTCTCTAACACTGAGAACAATCTACGCTCACTGGGTAAAGCTGGTGCAAGCCGCTGGCGTGGCGTTCGTCCAACCGTTCGCGGTATGGCGATGAACCCTGTTGATCACCCACATGGTGGTGGTGAAGGCCGCAACAAAGGCATGCAGCCTGTAAGCCCATGGGGTCAAAAAGCCAAAGGCTATAAGACTCGTAGCAACAAGCGCACGACCAAAATGATCGTTCGCGATCGTCGCGCCAAGTAAAGGAATCTGAATATGCCTCGTTCTCTTAAGAAAGGCCCATTCGTCGATGCGCACTTACAGGCTAAGGTCGATGCGGCTGTAGCCAGCAACTCGCGTAAGCCGATCAAAACTTGGTCGCGCCGTTCGATGATTCTGCCTGATATGATCGGTCTGACCTTGTCAGTCCATAACGGCAAAGCCCACGTTCCTGTGATTATCACAGAGCAAATGGTTGGCCACAAACTCGGCGAATTTGCGCCAACCCGTACCTATCGTGGGCACGGCGTTGACAAAAAATCCAAACGGTAAGGTGCTCAAAATGGAAGTAACTGCCAAATTGCGCGGTGCCGCCATCTCGGCGCAAAAAACCCGCTTGGTCGCAGACCAAGTTCGTGGTAAGCCGGTTGGACGTGCGCTCGAAATTCTGTCGTTTAGCAACAAAAAAGCGGCAGTATTGGTTAAAAAGTGCTTAGAGTCTGCAATTGCAAACGCTGAACACAACAACAGCCTTGATGTTGACGATCTGAAAGTATCGACCATCTATGTCGATGAAGGCATTACCCTGAAGCGTATTTCTCCACGCGCCAAAGGCCGTGCAGACCGCATCAGCAAGCGTACATGCCACATCACCATCAAGGTAGGGGTTTGATATGGGTCAGAAAGTCCATCCAATCGGCATCCGCCTAGGCGTGGTGAAGCGTCACAATGCCAACTGGTATGCCAGTCCAAAAAACTACGCAGACTATCTGCTGAAAGATTTGGAAGTGCGTGAGTTTTTGTTGAAAAAACTCAAAAGCGCCATGGTCAGCAAGATTTTAATCGAGCGCCCAACAGGTGCTGCTAAAGTCACCATCTCGACTGCCCGTCCAGGTATCGTGATTGGTAAAAAAGGCGAAGACATTGAAGCACTGCAACGTGATTTGACCAAAATCATGGGTGTGCCTGCTCAAGTCAATATCCATGAAATTGACCGTCCTGATCTTGATGCACGTCTGGTTGCAGACAGCATTGCATCACAGCTTGAAAAGCGTGTGATGTTCCGTCGTGCCATGAAGCGTGCAGTGCAAAACTCCATGCGTGCTGGTGCAAAAGGGATCAAGGTTGAAGTGTCAGGCCGTCTGGGTGGTGCAGAGATTGCGCGTACTGAGTGGTATCGTGAAGGCCGTGTGCCATTGCATACCCTGCGTGCAGACATCGACTACTCCAGCATGCGTGCTGAAACTACATATGGCACTATCGGCGTCAAAGTGTGGATTTTCCGTGGTGAAATCTTGGGCGGCATGAAGCAAGTCATGAATCCCGTACAAGAAGAAGCCCGTCCAGCTAAGCGTCGTGGTGGCGGTCGTGATGACCGTCGTAACGATGGTGAAAACCGTCGTGGACGTGGCGAAGGCCGTGGTCGTCAGGCAGACAAAGGGGAATAAACCATGTTGCAACCGAAGCGTACCAAGTTTCGCAAGGTGCACAAAGGTCGTAATACCGGCCTTGCTCATCGTGGCAGCACCGTATCTTTCGGTACGATGGCTCTAAAATCTGTCGAGCGTGGTCGTATGACTGCCCGTCAGATCGAAGCCTGTCGTCGTACCATTACCCGTCGCGTCAAGCGTGGTGGTAAAATCTGGATTCGTGTATTCCCAGACAAGCCGATTACCGAAAAGCCGCTTGAAGTGCGGATGGGTAACGGTAAAGGTAACGTCGAATACTGGGTTTGCGAAATTAAACCAGGCAAGATCCTTTACGAAATCGACGGTGTGTCTGAAGAGTTGGCTCGTGAAGCGTTTGCGCTTGCTGCTGCCAAACTTCCATTTAAGACCGCCATTGTAATGCGGACGGTAATGTAATGAATACCAAAGATTTGCGTGAAAAATCAGTGGAAGAACTGACAGCCGCGCTCGACGAGCAGCAGCTCAACCAGTTCCGTCTGCGTATGGCAAAGGCGACCGGTCAATTGGGTAAAACGCACGAAGTGCAAGTCACCCGTAAGACCATTGCCCGTATCAAGACCCTCCTAACTGAAAAACAGGGGAACGGACAATGACCGAGCAAACCACCCAGCGCACCCTGACCGGTCGTGTGGTCAGCGACAAAATGGACAAGTCCATCGTTGTCCTGATTGAGCGCCGTATTAAGCATCCGGTGTACGGCAAAATGATTCGCCGTTCAACCAAAATTCACGCCCATGATGAGCTCAACGTCTGCAAAACAGGCGATGTAGTGACCATCAAGGAATGTCGCCCGCTCTCCAAAACCAAGGCTTGGACTTTGGTTGAAGTGGTCGAAACTGCTGGGCAAAACTAGTATCCATTGCATCATCGGCTAAATTCGGGTAGCATTTGCGGCTTTCCGAATTGGCCGATGATGCTCGGTTTTGGAGTAGGGCAATGATTCAGACCGAAACGATGCTCGACGTTGCAGATAACAGCGGCGCACGCCGTGTTCAGTGCATTAAAGTACTGGGTGGTTCACACCGCCGTTATGCATCTGTTGGCGACATTATCAAAGTAACCGTGAAAGAAGCAATTCCACGCGGTCGTGTTAAAAAAGGCGACGTGATGAACGCCGTCGTTGTTCGCACCAAGTTTGGCATTCGCCGTCCAGATGGATCATCGATCCGTTTTGACGACAATGCTGCTGTACTGTTGAACAACAACAAAGCCCCGATTGCGACTCGTATTTTCGGGCCAGTGACTCGTGAACTACGTACAGAACAGTTCATGAAGATCATTTCTCTGGCTCCTGAAGTTCTGTAAGAGGCAATCATGGCAAAGATTAAAAAAGGCGATCAAATCATCGTGATCGCAGGTAAAGAAAAAGGCAAGCAGGGCGTTGTCCTGTCTGTCACTGGTGATCGTGTGAAGGTCGAAGGCCTGAACTTGGTCAAGAAGCACAAAAAAGCGAACCAAGCGACTGGTGCCGAAGGTGGCATCATTTCAATGGAAGCTGCGCTTCATATCTCTAACGTGGCGGTTTATAACGCTGCAACCCAAAAGGCTGACCGTGTTGGTTACCGTCTTGACGAAAACGGCGTAAAAACCCGTGTTTATAAGTCAAATGGTGAATCAGTGGCGGTAGCGAAGTAAAAGGTTGATGGGCAATGGCCAGACTGAAACAACGTTATAACGACGAACTCAAAGCCAAACTGCAAGAGCAGTTGGGTCTTGACAACGTTATGCAAATTCCCCGCATTACCAAAATCACGCTGAATATGGGCGTGGGCGGTGCATCACAAGACAAAAAGCTGCTTGATGGTGCAGTTGCTGACATGCAAGCAATCGCTGGTCAAAAGCCCGTCATCACCCATGCACGTAACTCAATTGCAGGCTTCAAGATTCGTGAAGGCTGGCCAATTGGTTGCAAAGTCACCCTGCGTGGCGAGCAAATGTATGAATTCTTGGATCGTCTGATTTCGATCACCATTCCTCGTATTCGTGACTTCCGTGGTCTGTCACCAAAATCATTTGATGGTCGTGGCAACTACTCAGTTGGTATCAAAGAACAGATCGTTTTCCCTGAAATCGAATTTGACAAAATTGATCGAATTCGTGGTCTCGATATCACTGTAACCACAACTGCTAAGACTGATGACGAAGGGCGTGCTCTGCTGCGTGCTTTCGGCTTCCCTTTTAAGTGAGAGATCGTTATGGCTAAAAAGAGCATGATCAATCGCGAACTCAAGCGCGAAAAAATGGTCGCCAAGTATGCTGGGAAGCGTGAAGAGCTCAAAGCAATCATCAGCAACTCAAACGCGACTGATGAAGAGCGTTACGAAGCGATGATGAAACTGCAAGCGTTGCCACGTAATGCATCGCCTGTGCGCTTGCGTAACCGTTGTGGCTTGACTGGTCGTCCACACGGGTACTTCCGTAAGTTTGGTTTGGCGCGTAATAAACTGCGTGAAAAAGTGATGCAAGGCGATGTGCCTGGTGTCGTGAAGGCGAGCTGGTAAGGAGCTAAACAGATGAGTATGCAAGATACCGTCGCCGACATGTTAACCCGTGTCCGCAACGCACAAATGGCAAAGAAGCCCACTGTTTCAATGCCACAATCAAAACTAAAACAATCGATTGCTAACGTGCTACAAGCCGAAGGTTATATCGATGCTGTTGAAGTTGATGAAAATGAAGGTAAGCCAACGTTGACCCTGACCCTCAAATATTTTGAAGGTAAGCCAGTCATCGAAATGGTCAAACGTGTCAGCCGTCCAGGCTTGCGCCATTACAGCAGCAAAAATGATCTGCCTCGCGTTAAGCAAGGTTTAGGCATTGCGATTGTTTCAACCAATAAAGGCATCATGACTGATCGCGCTGCTCGTGCAGCTGGCGTGGGCGGTGAAGTGATTGCTATCGTATCTTAATAGGTGATTCCTCATGTCTCGTGTGGCTAAAGCCCCGGTTACTGTGCCTTCAGGCGTAACAGTAACCCAGAACGGCCGGCAGGTCGAAGTGAAAGGCAGCAAAGGTATGCTGACTTTCAACCTGCATGTGCTGGTCGAGCTCAATCAGGAAGACGGCGTACTGCGCCTGACTCCTGCTCAAGATACCCAAGAAGCGTGGATGCAAACAGGTACTGCGCGTGCAGTGCTCAATAATCTCGCGATTGGTGTTAGCGCTGGCTTCGAACGCAAATTGCAACTGGTCGGCGTGGGTTATAAAGCCCAAGCCAAAGGTAAAGTGCTGAACCTTGCACTGGGCTTTTCTCACCCAGTTGATTTCGAGCTGCCAGAAGGTGTGACAGCCGAAACCCCAACCCCAACCGAAATTGTCTTGAAGTCGATTGATAAGCATCTGCTTGGCCAAACTGCGGCCAATATTCGTGCCTATCGTCCGCCAGAGCCATATAAAGGTAAAGGTGTTCGTTACTCGGATGAAGTTATCGTCCGTAAAGAAGCCAAGAAGAAATAAGGTTGAGGTTCAGCATGAACGAAAAGAAACAATCCCGCTTGCGTCGTGCCAAAAGCACACGCCTGCACATCCGTGCATTGGGTGCGACTCGTCTGTGCGTCAATCGCACACCGCGTCATATTTACGCACAAGTGATCTCAGCATGTGGTGGCAAAGTTTTGGCTCAAGCCTCAACTCTAGATGCCGAACTGCGCTCTGGTAGCACTGGCAACATTGAAGCCGCTGGCAAAGTTGGCAAGCTAATCGCTGAACGCGCTAAAGCTGCTGGCGTGAGCAAAGTCGCATTTGACCGCTCAGGTTTCAAATATCATGGCCGTATCAAAGCCTTGGCTGATGCTGCTCGCGAAGGTGGTCTGGAGTTCTAATTATGGCAAAAATTGAGCAAAACGAAGGCTTTACCGAAAAGCTGGTTGCTGTTGACCGCGTTGCGAAAGTGGTTAAAGGTGGTCGGATTTTCTCCTTCACCGCGCTGACCGTTGTTGGTGATGGCAATGGCCGTGTCGGTTTTGGCCGTGGCAAAGCACGTGAAGTGCCTGCCGCTATCCAAAAAGCACTAGAGGCTGCCCGTCGTAACATGATCTCTGTTGATCTGGCTGGCACGACCCTACAACACCCAATCACTGCTAATCATGGTGCAAGCCGCATTTATATGCAGCCTGCCTCTGAAGGTACTGGCGTCATCGCTGGTGGTGCAATGCGTGCCGTATTGGAAGTTGCTGGTGTACAGAACGTATTGGCCAAGTGCTACGGCTCTACCAATGCTACTAACGTCGTCTACGCGACCTTTAAAGGCCTGAAGAACATGACTTCGCCTGAGAAAGTTGCAGCCAAACGTGGCAAGACAGTCGAAGAAATTCAGGGGTAAGTGTCCATGAAAACCATCAAGGTCACCCAAACCAAATCAAGCGCCCATCGCTTGAAGAACCACAAGCTGTGCTTGCAGGGTCTAGGTTTACGCCGTATTAATCATACCGTTGAAGTGGTTGATACCCCTTCAAATCGTGGCATGATCAATAAAGTCTATTACATGGTCAGCGTCGAGGAATAAGCCATGACTCTGCGTCTTAATGAAATTGCACCTGCTGAAGGTGCAAAGCGCGAACACCGTCGTGTGGGTCGTGGTATTGGTTCAGGCCTCGGTAAAACTGGTGGTCGTGGTGTGAAAGGCCAAAGCTCACGCACTGGCTCAAGCTTGCGTCCTGGTTTTGAAGGCGGTCAAATGCCGCTGTATCGTCGTCTGCCAAAATTCGGTTTCACCAGCCAATTGGGCATGAAGACTGCGGAAGTTCGTCTATCTGAACTGAATAAGATCGAAGGCGATATTCTTAGCCTCGAAACGCTAAAAGCAGCGAATATTGTCCGTAATGACAAGACTCGTGCTCGCGTGATTCTATCTGGCGAAGTCACCCGTGCTTTTACCGTACAAGGTGTTGCTTTGACCAAAGGCGCACGTGCAGCTATTGAAGCTGCTGGCGGTAAGGTCGAGGAGTAAGTTTGTGGCCATGCCTCCTAGTACAAAAACAACCAAAAACCCGTTGGCACTCCAAGGCTATCGGGAGCTGACCCAGCGCTTGCTCTTCTTGCTGGGCGCCTTGGTCGTGTTTCGTCTGGGAGCGCATATTCCTGTACCTGGAATTAACCCAGATCGCTTAGCCCAA
>JAYXXU010000354.1:0-9337 GCA_036019135.1 Pseudomonadota bacterium
TTGCAAATGATACTGATTATCAAATACAGTTTCACCAAGCCCGTTACCCATCAGGAACATGACCCATGACCTTTGCCTTTGCTCGTTTGCGTCACGCACTGACTATCGCCAGTATGCTGGCCAGCGCAACACTGCTGCCCAATATCGGACATGCGCATACGGCTAGCCCATTTTTGATGCCTGAACAGTTTGATACCAAGCACGACAACATCACACTACAGAGCGGCATCACCGTCGAAAAATACTATGTGCCGAGTCGCAACTACAGCAGCACATTTCAATATACACGCCCTGATGGCACAACTGAATCCATCAGTAAAACTGCTGATTTTCAGCGCTTTAGCGTTTTAGAAATCGACACTCCCACAGATGGCACCTATCATGTGCAAAGTGCCAAAACCCCGAGCAGTCAAATTAAATTTGTTCAGGTCGATGGCCGCTGGCTCAGAATCCGTGACCAACGTCCTGTCGCTACTACATCGCCAAATACCGCCACTGCTGCCACACCGTCGACGACACCACGCCGATTTATTTTTGCGGATGAAATCAAACCTGATATGCCAACTCATCATGTGAATGTCATTCAACTGGCCGAAACCTACATCAGCAAGGGCGCACCTACCCCACTGGCCAAGCCGACAGGCAAAGGCTTTGAAATTGTTCCCATCACGCATCCCAATGAAGTGTACGCCAGTGAGGCATTTGAATTCTTGGCACAGTATGATGGCAAACCGTTGGCAGATCTGGAGCTAGAGGCTTATCAAGGCTCAGGCACATATGATCAAACCAGCACCAAAGATCTGGGACACTTCAAAACTGATGCACAAGGCAAAGTCAGCATCCCACTCAACAATATTGCTGGGGTCTATCTGATCAGCACGCAGTATCCACCTGTGTCACGCGACAACACGCAGCGACCACATGACCAAATTTACTTGTATGGTCTAACCTTCCAAGCAACCCCCTAAATCATCCGTGGCTGTACAGCAAATAGACGTCCGTCATCCTGTACAGCCACTCATCGGCCAAAACCGACACTACAACAGAAAGACAACATAACGCTTGTATGCCACCAACAGATATGGCAAATTCAGTCACACAAATAGACGGAATCTTATGTGTTGGCTACAACAAGGATGATGATTAAACAGCAGCACTAAACACTTGCCTAAAGGTAGCATCGTGAACGCCATCCCTTACACCCGACCACCGATTTCGTTCAGTCGACGCACGATTGATCTGTTTGGTCTTGGCTTAAGCCTACTGGGTGCGTTGATTATTTTAGGATCGAATATTATTGGTCTGATGTTTATCTTGGCAGGACTATTACTACAACGCTGGTTCGTACGCGAACTACATCTCGCCATGTCGATGACCTTAGACCTACGTGAGCGGCTGGTGTTGGCTGGGATTATTTTGGCATTTGTGCCACTCTTATCTCCGAAGGGTTTTATTACCCATAGCTTGTATCTAGGCTTGGATCTGATTGGACAACACGCCCAAAAAATTGTAGTGATTCTGGGCTGATCCTACATTACTGCATATTTCGTATCGCTCGCTTACAGCATGAGACTGTTTTTTACCCTTAAATACGCTAGCCTAACATTTATCACTATTTTGCGGCCTGTTGACATGTTGTGCCTCAAATGTCAGCAACCTTTAGTCCTCCCGATCATTTGACGAGCGTATTTTGTCCATGCTTTCACGTCGTGTTGTTGTATCCAGTACTGCGCTCAGCCTGAGCATGATCGCCTTCACCGCTTGCACTACCTCAAAAACTGTCTTACCCACTCCAACACCACTACAGCCACGCGAACCCGTGATTGCACTGGCACTCGGTGGTGGTGGTGCTAAAGGCTTTGCACATATTGGCGTGCTTAAAGTCCTAGAGTCACACGGGATCAAGCCCAAAATTGTGACGGGAACGAGTGCAGGTAGCTTCGTTGGCAGCGTCTATGCCAGTGGTAAAACCCCATTTCAACTGCAAGAAATCGCCTTGAAACTCGATGAAAAAGACCTACGTGACCTGACTGTCAGCAAACAGGGCTTCGTGGTTGGCCAAAAGCTACAAGACTATGTCAACCAACAGGTCGGCAATCAGCCGATGGAGCGTTTTCCGATCAAGTTTGCTGCCGTAGCCACCCGCCTAGACAGCGGCAAAAAAGCTGTGTTTACGCGCGGCAATACAGGACAAGCAGTGCGCGCATCATGCAGCATCCCGAATATTTTTATCCCCACCACCATCAATGGCGTTCGCTACGTCGATGGCGGATTGGTCAGTCCTATTCCCGTCGAAACAGCACGCGATCTTGGGGCAGATTTGGTAATTGCGATTGATATTTCGGCACGCCCCAAAGGCGGACAACCCGCTACGGCTTGGGGACTATTAGGTCAAACCATCAATATCATGGGCATGCAAGGCATTAACCACGAGTTGAGCAAGGCCGATCTGGTGATTCAGCCGAATATTAGCGGACTAGCCGCCTTGGATCTGACACAACGGCATCAAACCATCTTGGAAGGTGAGCGCGCAGCACAACAACAGCTCAAAGCCATTGATCAGATGATTGCACAGTTCAGAGCCTCTCCTGCGGCGCGACAACCCGCGCCACGCGCTCGCATTCAGTAGCGCGCGATTCAACCCTCAATGGACAACCAAACCACCTGCCTGTAATTGCGCCCGCAAGACTGGTAGATTGTGCAAGGCATGACCTTTGGTGGTGTTTTCAAAATATACATACAACTGATCAAACGCATCACGCTGTGCAATGATCCGATCCGCCCAAATCTGCAACTCTGCCTCGGTATAGCGGTAGTCGTGCCGCTCAGCCGCTGAAATCCCGTCCCACCACGTCACATCATTTCGACCATGCAACCGCACATAGCCAATACGTTGCGTCAAGATCAAATCAGAGATGGGCATGCCTGCCAACTGCGGATAATCCACCGACACCCAAATCAACCCTGCCCGACGAAACGCTTGTTGCACATCCTGCACATGCCAACTGATATGTCTAAACTCAACCGCCAACAACTCGCCTGCAAACCACTCCACCAACTGCGCCAAATAACGGCGATTTTCGGCTGTACGCGGAAAAGAATACGGAAACTGTAATAAAAAAGGCGCTAACACGCCTGCATCACGCAATGGCTGCGGCGATAAACGCATCCGCTGTACCAAATCAGCCGTCGCATTGCGGCGATGGCTAAAGTCTTGATGCAACTTGACCGAAAACCGCACACGACCAGCACTCTTACGCAACATCCCCGCAAAGGCTTTTTCACCAGCAATTGCATAAAATGTGCTGTTTAGCTCAACTGCCCGAAAATGCGCGGCATAATGCTCAAGATAATCGTTTTTTTTACAGCCCTCTGGATAAATCAGCCCACACCAGTCTGCATTACTATAACCGCCAGTACCAAGCCAAACCTGCATCATCTTGCCCTAAGACTGTCGATGCAGCAAAAACGCAGCAATCTGGCGCAGACCTAACGCAGAGGTCTCCCAATTCTCAATCGCAGCTAACGCCTGCTGATGCAAATCCACTGCCAATTGTTGCGCTGCGGCCAATCCCAATAAAGACGGATAGGTCGATTTTTGTAGTTTCTGATCCGATCCCGCAGGTTTACCCAATACCGCCGTACTGGCAGTCACATCCAGCACATCATCCTGCACTTGAAACGCCAAGCCTAGTGCGTATCCAAAGGCCGAAAGCTGCTTCATCTGAGCAGAGTCAATACCACAGCCTGCCGCCACCGCTCCCATCTGGATCGCCGCATCAATCAGCGCCCCTGTCTTATTCAAATGAATCTCACGCAGGCTTGGCTCATCGACCTGTTGCTGCTCAGCCGCCAAATCCAAAACTTGTCCTGCCACCATCTGGCTCGAACGCCGTGCCAGCAACGCAATCTGTTGTGCAGCGATCAGTTGTTGCGTCGCTTCCATGAGGCCATCGCCCGTGGCCTTATCCGTGAAATAATCGTGGCTCAATACCTCGAATGCCAGCGACTGCAATACATCACCCGCCAGCAGTGCAGTCGCCTCACCGAATTGAATGTGGCACGTTGGCTGCCCACGTCGAAGTGCATCATCATCCATACACGGTAAATCATCATGAACCAATGAATAACAGTGAATCAGCTCCACTGCGACTGCTGCACGCCGTGCTGCTGCATTCACAGGCTGCCCGAGCGCCTCACATGCGGCATAACACAAGGCAGGACGTACCCGTTTTCCACCCAACAATACCGCATGTCGTACTGCCGCCAATAAAGTCTCAGGTAGTAACCGCTGCGCCAGCACCATTTCGAGGTCTTGTTGAATTTGAGCACGGCTTAGAGATAAAACATCGCTATTCAAAACAGATAATGAAAACAACTGCGACACACGCTCACCCAACGAACAGAATCATCAGCCTCATTGTTGTCGATATCGCCCAATAAAAATAGCCTCCACCAATAAAAAACGCACCCCGAAGGATGCGTTCTAATGGCGCAAGACTGATGCTTACTCCGCAGCAGGCGCAGCCACTGCCGCTTTACGCTGTGGCAGTTTTTCACGGATACGCGCTGATTTACCCGTACGATCACGTAGGTAGTACAGTTTGGCGCGGCGAACATCACCACGACGCTTCACAGTGATCCCGCCGATCAATGGTGAATGTGTCTGGAAAACACGCTCAACACCCACACCGCTCGAAATTTTACGTACCGTGAATGCAGAGTTTAGGCCGCGATTTTTGATCGCAATGACCACACCTTCGAACGCCTGTAGACGCTCACGGTCACCTTCTTTGACTTTAACTTGAACAACTACCGTATCACCTGGTGCAAATGCAGGGATATCGGTTTTCAATTGAGACTGTTCAACAGCTTGAACTAAAGGATGTTTGCCACTCATATGGGCGACTCCAATACATGCAATCATTTGACTGCTGGGGACAGAGGCTCAGGCGCATATCTCCCGTTAACGATAGACTCTGTTGATCAGATGATCAGCCCAGAGCCTGCTTTAATTAAACAATCCCTCAAGGTTCGTAGACCTGAGCAATTGAACCGATTATTTGGTTTCCTCGATTAAGGAAATTTGGGCATCTTGCAACCAACGTTGTTGTTGCTTGCTCAATACCACAGATTTCAGCAACTCAGGCCGACGGACTTGAGTACGCTCAATACGGCGTAAAAAACGCCATTTTTCGATATTCAGGTGGTGACCTGATTTTAACACATCAGGAACAGCCAAACCTTCAAACACATCTGGACGGGTATAATGTGGACAATCCAACAAACCGTCCACAAAAGAATCCTGCTCAGCCGACGCATCATCCATCATGACATTGGGTAGACGACGAATCACACTATCCATCAATACCATGGCGGGCAGCTCACCACCCGTCAATACATAGTCACCAATCGACCACTCTGCATCGACATAGCGCTCAATCAGCCGCTCATCAATCCCTTCATAACGACCACACAATAAAATCATGCCGTCATACTGCGTCATGGATTTGACACCCGACTCGCCCAGTGTCTGGCCTTGCGGCGACAAATACACCACTGGCACACGCTGTAACCCGCGCAGCGCCGCCAATTGCTTGGTATGGCGAATCGCGCGTGATAATGGCTCAGCCATCATCAACATGCCAGGCCCACCACCAAATGGACGCTCATCCACTCGCCGATAGGTGTCTTCAGCAAAATCTCGCGGATTAATACAGACCAACTGCGCTTGATCACGCCTGATCGCACGCCCAGTAATGCCATGCAACCGAATTGCATCGAACATTTCTGGAAACAAACTAATCACGGCAAACCACATGTTGATTAGCTGCCGTCAAACTGTCGTTGGCGATTAATAATCCACACCCCAGCTCACCTCCATGCGACGGGCGGGCAAATCCACCTGCTCCACCGTAGAGGGATGCCAAGGGATCAAACGCTGCTCCTGATCAATACTACCTTCACAGGGCTTGACCACGATCACATCGTTTGCACCTGTCTCGAACAACGTCTCAATCACACCTAACAGTGGACGAGGCTGCCCTTCAAACTCTGGCAAACCATAAACGGACACACCCACCAGATCAGACCAGTAATACTCATCTGCGCCAGCGGCAGGTAGCTGTGCGGCTGACATCCACAACACTTTGCCTGCATAATGATCAGCGGCGTTACGATCTTCAACTTCAGCCAAGCGAGTCACAATGCCTTTGGCCTGTGTTCGCCAGCGTTTGACCGTTAGCGTCCGCCAACCTTCAGGCGTTTCGATCCACCAAGGCTGGTAATCAAAAATATTGGTCATCGGATCCGTATCCGAATACACCCACAACCAACCTTGAATGCCAAATGGCTGACGTAACTGTCCCACACGCACTAAATCGCTGGGTACAGCTACTGGACTTGATTGCAGCATGAACGTGAATACTCAGACCAATCAAAAAGCAGATGCTTAAGCCGCAGGTTGAGCTTTTGCAGAGGCAGAAGCCAATGATGCAACACGCTCAGAAGGCTGTGCACCTTGCTGCACCCAATGATTGTAACGCTCAGTATTCAAACGCAATTTTTCAGATGCGCCCTGTGCAGTTGGGTTAAAAAAGCCAATGCGCTCAATGAAACGACCATCACGAGCATTACGGCTATCAGTCACGACCACTTGATAAAAAGGACGCTTTTTGGCACCACCACGGGCTAAACGAATTACGACCATGTCTAAACTCTCTAAAAAAGGAATTCGGGCCGGTGGCCCAAAAAGGCGAGTATTTTACGACAAAAACCCGCCAGAGGAAAGCAATTGCGCGACTTACTTCTTATCCCAGTTGGAACTGGCATCCAACACACAGGTTGTAGCCTTTTTTTCCCAGCAGCGCTGGCCAAGATGATTGATTCGCACAACACCATCGTCTTTTTGAAGACTATTGCTTACAGGCGTGGCCTGTAGTGTCCAACCAGTAATAAGTTCACCAGCCGCAGGAGCCTCGGGAATGGTTGTTAGGTTAATGTTATAAAGCACCTCTCCCGTTTTCGGAAAAGTAGTACTACCATATAGGGTATCAATATCAGCATAGGTGCCACGAGCTAGCTTATGATTCTCTAAACGCTGGGACATTTGCAGCATCTCAGTCTGCACATCCACTCGATTACCATGAATCCTGTATCCCTGATAAGTAGGGATCGCAACCGCAGATAACACTGCAATAATCGCCAATGCTGCCAACAACTCGAGCAAAGAAAAGCCTTTAACTTTATCCATTGCTTTGCTCCTTGATATCTGGATTTAAAACCATCCACTTATCCCTCATGTCAATCCCATGAACGCCGATTAATGCCCATACAAGGACTCGTTGTCGTCGTCGAAAGACTGATTCCATTCGGAACAATACAGCGTAATCCACTACTGTGAGAATACAATTGGTCATTGTTCTTAAGAAGATTACTCGACGGATTTGGAATAGCCACCATAATCCAATCACGTCCTGATGCCTCATCATCTGTAAGCGCGCGCTGAGTCGCTGCATCAACGAGCGTGATTTTATAGCGATAATTAGAGGCTGTAGATCCCGTGGGCACAAATAGCTCCTTATTGTCTGCAGAGGCATAGCCACTTTCTGGCTGGAAGCCTCTATAGACCATAGCTTTTGCACGCCATCGATTAGATTCAGTCGCCAGACCCAGCATTCTCTGCTGAGCCTCGCTGAGCGCTGACTGCTGAACATAGCTACGATAGCTTGGCACAGCAACTGCAGCTAGTATGCCGATAATCATGACTGTGACAATCAACTCCAGTAGCGTAAAGCCAGCATCACGACAAGAAAGGCGCATATCACATTACTCCTTTGCTGCTGGCAATTTTGGCTGCTTCTCATACCAGCGTATAGGCATCAAGCTAGGAGGAGCCTTGTACTCGAGTGTCCCCTCTCCTTGTTCTTTTTTCTCTGGATTTGGAGTTGGGTAAATAATACGGCGACTTTGATCATCATTACCTGGTCCAAAATTGACAGCTTGAATCCCCTGCCCTAGTAAGTAGCGCTGACGATTGCTTGGTAATTTAGCGCACACACCAAATGGCAAGCAGTACCGATGCAATTCGCTTGCCCCAAGCACTTGAGCTGAACATGGGTTACTGTCTGCTGTTTCGTGTGGATTATAGACACTGACATACAGATCGTTGCGAATAGCTGCCAGCTCATTAAACGCCTTTAGCCCTTTTTGGTTGGTTTTGGTCGTACCTGCTTTGTTGGTATATTCATCTAACACTCTATACCATCCAGCAGACTTCCAATCACCGTCTGCACTGAGAATACTCGTGGACGCATGTCCTGAAGCGGCTGCATCTGTTAAACCAGTCAGCGTAATATTGGTACTATCTGCTGTATAGTTACTCGTATATAGGCTTGCTTTTGTGACATCTCGATCCACAATTGCATAGACTCGATTCTGCACATCCACATCTAGCGGACTACTTCTATCACCAGAAGCCACACTGACCACTGCAAAACGTTGATTCTCTTCATCATGAATAGTCACTGCTGGCGCTTCATAAAAGCGAGGGCCAGGACTGCCAGCACCATGAGCCGCTGTTAGATTGGCAAGACGTGTGACTCTATGGCCAAATTCTGACGTTGCTGCTCCCAAAGCGTTTTGTAGATCGACTCGGAATACCTGCCCACCAAGATCGTTGAAGTAGATATGATCTGCCAAGCCATCAGCATCTCTATCAAGTGTTTTGACACGGCCCGCAACGCTATATTTCATATTAGAGTTAATCAATCGATTCGGTGCGCCTGTCGTCGCAGCTGTGTTTGCACCCACTGCTAACAATAGATTGCCATTTTCAGCATCCATAACATACAGCGCATTGCCTTTGACTGCTGTTGCAGTATTACGATCCTTATCTAACTTTTCATAGTCAAGGTCATAACCACCACCAATGATGACGACCAATTTAATCTTGTTCGTTGGCCAAACGTGGGCGAAATCACCCGAATAACCAATCCTATAACCATAGACCATACACTACTAAGACAATACTTAACACCGGGATTATTGCGGTTATTGGCTAGCAACAGACATCATGATTTGCCACAAAGTGTGTATGAATTAGGAACTGTTGTGAGAGATCATAAAAATTCAACCCGTGTTGCGTTTCTAGTTGCAGAAAATAGTGGTGGATTCGCTGCTGTTCGAGGAAGGGTTCAAGCATTCATGAGAGATTTGGGGGCCAGTGAATACTCGATAGAACCGCTATCGAGTGGTGAAGGTCCATGGCTTGCTGGGCGCGCTGCAAAAGTGCTGTTAAATGGGAACCACGTAGGCTGCTTTGGAGAAATTGACCCTA
>JAYXXU010000355.1:0-13649 GCA_036019135.1 Pseudomonadota bacterium
ACCAACAGGCCAGAGCCAAACCGTATTGGCCGCCTTACAACAGGCCGCCCAAACCCTGTACCCCACCACCCAAAACAACCCTGATTACACCAGCATTATCAACACTCGCCATTACCAACGGCTGCAACATCTGCTCACGGATGCCACCCAACACGGTGCAAGCGTGCATCCCCTGACGGGCGAACCGAGCGATGAAGTGAGCCGCAAAATCCCACCGACTGTGGTGCTGGGTGTGACACCACAGATGCAAATCATGCAAGACGAAATCTTTGGCCCCATCCTCCCCATTATGGAGTATCGCGATTTGGATGAAGCGATTGCCTATATCAATGTGCGTGAGCGGCCTCTGGCACTGTACTGGTTTGGCCAAGATACCGCCAACCAACAACGTGTACTCACCGAAACCATCTCAGGTGGTGTGACCATTAATGACTGTGTATGGCATTTTGCACAAGAATCCCAGCCATTTGGAGGCGTGGGGGCAAGCGGTCAGGGCGCATATCATGGTGAGTATGGGTTTCGAGCATTTAGCAAAGAAAAACCGATTTTTATTCAAAGCAACCTCAGTGCCATCAAATTGCTTTACCCACCCTATGGTGCGATGTTTGCGCGAATGCTTGCCCTGCTCAAAGTCATTACTTAGGCTATTTGAACAGTTGTCATGTCGACACATTATTCACTTCATCACTTGAGAACATCATGCGGACAGAAACGGATTTTATTATTATTGGTGGCGGCTCGGCAGGCTGCGTTTTGGCAGGGCGTTTAAGTGAAGATCCTAACTGTCATGTCACGGTGTTAGAAGCAGGGAATCGTGGTGATGGGTTAATCATTCGCGTGCCAGCGGCAGTGGTCGCGATGGCACCGAAAAAAATTAACAATTGGGCGTTCGATACTGTGCCACAAGCGGGACTCAATGGCCGCCTTGGTTATCAACCACGCGGCAAAACACTCGGCGGCTCATCGGCCATGAATGCGATGGTCTATATTCGCGGACAACGTGAAGACTATGATCAATGGGCAGCGTTGGGCAATACAGGCTGGTCATATGATGAGGTGCTACCTTACTTTAAAAAATCCGAACACAATGAAGAATTCGATGATGCCTATCACGGTCAAGGCGGGCCACTGAATGTTGCGGCCTTACGCACCGACAACCCCTTCCAGCAGATTTATGTGAATGCAGCCAAAGAAGCAGGTTTTCGCATTAATAGGGATTTTAATGGCGCAACCCAAGAAGGCTTGGGCGTGTATCAAGTCACCCAAATCAACGGCGAGCGTTGTAGTGCTGCACGTGGCTATCTGCATCCCCATATGGGCAAACGTGCCAATCTCAAGGTCGAAACAGATGCGATGGTGCTGAAGATTCTATTTGAGGGCAAACGAGCCATTGGCGTGCGCTATCAACAAGATGGCCAAACCTATGATCTGTATTGCCGCCGTGAAGTCTTGCTCAGTGCAGGTGCATTACAAAGCCCACAGATTTTGATGAACTCAGGCATTGGTGATGCAGCACACTTGCAACAACATGGTATTGAGGTGGTACATCACTTGGCGGGTGTTGGCCAAAACTTGCAAGACCATCCTGATTTTATTTTTTGCTATCAAGCCGACAGTATGGATCTGATTGGGATTTCGGCGGGTGGCACGCTGCAACTGATCAAAGCCGTATCACGCTTTCGTAAAGAACGACGTGGCATGTTGACCAGTAATTTTGCAGAATGTGGCGGCTTCCTCAAGAGTCGGCCAGAAATCGACCGACCTGATGTGCAACTGCACTTCGTGATTGCCATCGTGGAGGATCATGCACGCAAGCTGAACTTTGCACATGGCTTTTCCTGTCACACGTGTCTGCTACGCCCCAAGAGTCGCGGCACAGTCAAGCTCAAAGACGCCAATCCACTCAGTACCCCGTTGATTGATCCTGCCTTTTTGACCCATCCCGATGATATCGAAGACATGGTGAATGCCTACAAGCAAACCAAACGTCTGATGGATGCGCCCAGTCTGAAACAATGGCAAAAACGTGACACAGCCACCGCACATGTGCAGACTGATGAGGACATTCGAGCCGTGCTACGGCAACGTGTCGACAGCGTGTATCACCCAGTTGGTACGTGTAAGATGGGTACAGACGAGCTGGCTGTGGTCAATCCTGCCAACTTAAAAGTCTATGGTGTAGAAGGCTTACGCGTGGTGGATGCGTCCATTATGCCAACCATCGTCAGCGGCAATACCAATGCACCAGCAATTATGATCGGCGAAAAAGCGGTGGATTTGATTCGGGCGGGAGTGTGATTCCGTTTCGCTGGAGATAGAATTTGTCAGCAGTACCATTAAAAAACGTGCTGCGTTTATGGGATTTGTGGCAGCACAAATGCAGTTTTTAGTTTTAAATATCAGCAGGATATGCAACGTCATAATGGTGGGTTATGCATCAAAAATGCTGTGTATCATGGGTTAGATTTGCATGAAAACACCGTGCCCACATTGCCATCAGCCTACAATTTCAGGTTGGAGAAAAATAAATGCAACAAGCATTAGCCCCGCTAAGTGCCTAAAATGCGGTGAGAAAAGCTATGTCTCAGGATGGAGGCATGCCTTAGCTTCCGTATTCATTGAGGTTACAATTTGGGGCAGCATACTCCTTGCTGTAATTTTTAAAAGCTGGTATCTATTGCTGCTCTTACCCATAGGCATAATAGTCGCCCTATTTGCACATAGCTCCAGCGCAAAGCTCATACCTACAGATCCTAAAAAAATATCACGGGCACGTATCACGGCAACAGTCGAATTTCTTATCATTATAGCGATAGCAATTGCTGGCTATATTTTTTTGGGTCACGAGGCAAACTTCATCTAACAACTGGTGCAAATTGCTCGTTGGGACAAACTAAAGCCCGCTCGTTGACCATACGTTAAACCACTTCACCGAATTAAACCGATCTATCCAAAAAATCCCCCTTGGCCGTATACGACACAAGGGGGATTTTTCAATCAGATACCTTTAGCAATCAATAGTTTGGATCGCGCAATTGCACCTGCTCATGCTTGAATTTTAACAAGCCCTGCTGTGCCGCCTGAAGCACCGCAGGCATCACCGAAGCACTCATCTGAGCCGCAGCCAAACCCAATTTTTCGGCCAGCGTCGGCTTTTGTCGAGACTCAATCAGATACACCTCATGCGTTGGTAACAGCGATAAGATATACCCATCTGAGGTCTGTAACTGATCCACCAACTTCAGATTAAGCGCATCTTCACCGTACCAATGTTCACCTGTCGCCACCTGCCCCACCTCAAGCTGAGGCCGATATTTTTCGACAAAATGCTTAAATAATTGATGCGTTTGCTGTAGCTCCGCCTCAAACTTTTCTTTGCCCTCGGCAGAATTCTCACCGAATACCGTCACCGTGCGTTTGTACTCGCCTGCCGTATACACATCAAAATCAATATTGTGCTGCTTCAGCAGTTTATTAAAATTGGGAATCTGTGCCACAACCCCAATCGAGCCAACAATTGCAAAAGGTGCTGCCACAATTTTATCCGCCAGACAGGCCATCATATAGCCGCCACTAGCTGCGACTTTGTCCACACAGATGGTCAGATGAAAGCCTGCTTCGCGTAGGCGCGCCAATTGAGCTGCCGCCAGACCATAGCCATGCACCAGTCCACCGGGGCTTTCAAGGCGCACAACGATTTGGTCTTTGCCAGATCGTGCCATCGACAAAATCAAGGTGATTTCTTCACGCAACGCTTCGACAGCGCTGGCCTGAATATCACCTTTAAAATCCAGTACAAAAACCCGTTGGCCACTTTTTTTGCGCAACTTACTGGCTTTGCGCAAGCGGTTCACCAGTTGCAGCAACTCCAAACGATCATAAATCGCCGCCGACATGGCTTGTTGTTGGGCATCTAGACGGGCATTTAGATGACGAATTCGCAGTTCAGAAGGTTGTTTGGTGGGATGAAAGAGCATGGCAAAATTCCTATAAGTTCAAGCCTAACATGCTGGGCACTGCGGCCAATTTCAAGGGCAAGTGCCGAACAACACACAAAAACCGACCAACGAGCCGTAACTAAACCAAGCGTAGCGGCTTTTCTTCATGTGGATCATGCGCAGGAGTGTCTGAGTCACATACCTCGCCTTCGGTTTTTTTGCCTTTATCGATATAGCCTGTGCGTTGTGTCTCAGGCAAATGCTCATGCTCCCAGATCAACACAGCCTGCATACATGTTTCTCGTTGTGCAGCAGTCAATGCCTGTCCGTTTGGCCACTTGCCAATCTCAACCGCAGTACGTAGACGATCAACGATTTCGGGGGTGAGCGCAGCCAGCGTTTGTTCAATGTTCATCGTTCGGTTCCTGATAGTGATTCCAACCGAGCTTGGTGCGACATGCCGCATAAAAGTCATAACCCGGCGGATGCAAGAGCGTCAGTTTAAACGGATGTTTACGAATATGCAGCCAGTCGCCCTCTTGTAATGAGATACTTTGTTGGCCATCCGCACTCATCATGGGATCAACTCGCGTATCATTGATCCGCACTTTGATCTCACTCTCGCCGCCGACCACAATTGGACGACTCGATAAGGTATGTGGGTGCATCGGCACAATCACAATCGCATCCATACTAGGATGCACAATAGGGCCTCCACCCGATAGTGCATAGGCCGTTGAACCTGTGGGAGTCGCCACAATCAATCCATCGCTGTGTTGCCGATACACAAAATGCCCATCAATACTCATCTCAAAATCAATCATATGTACGGATTTACCCGCATGCAGTACCACATCATTCAGGGCAATTGCTTCATGGGTGACTTGATCACTTGAACGAATTTCAACCTGCAACAAAAATCGTCGATCTAACCGATACTCACCACTCAATACCAGATCCAGCTTGTGCAACACTTCATCTGGCGAAACATCGGTCAAAAACCCCAAACGGCCACGGTTCACGCCCAACACAGGAATCTTATAGCGCGCCAACGCACGGCCTGCATGCAGTAGCGTGCCATCACCACCAACCACCACCACCAAATCGCAGACCTCACCCATCAGTTGACGAGACACCCGCTGACTATTGGGCATATCCACCAGATCTGCGGTGGTTTCATCAAAAATCGGCGTCAGTCCACGCGCCAACAGATAGCCATGAATCATCCGTAAGCTATCCACCACGGAATGTTTATCAGGACGCCCGATCAGCCCGATATTGCGAAATAAAGTAGGTTTCATTCACACGCTCTTCTGGTTCAACTGCGTCCCGATTGAAGGGAAAAATCGCTTTGCTCGACAATAACACTGTATCTGTATCCTGCGCTATCCACTCACTCCCGATGAGGCGCGTTACATCCAGCCACCGCCATCAAAAACACCTTAACCCAGCAAACAGCAGCACGACACGCCTATGACCGACCCATTGCAACGCATTGATCACATCATCAGCATTGCAGTTGCTCAAAAATCCCGATTTAATACGACGAATCGACTATTTAATCGAGAACCGATGATGCAAAGCAATAATCCTTTGTTTAAAAAAGCAGTGTTTACTCCCACTGCTGACCCCATGACCATCAATGGCGCAATCCAAAAGACCATCGTCATGACGGGCGCTGCCTCAGCAGTGGCAGTCGCTTTTTTTATATACTGTATGAGCATCGGCTATACCAATAGCCCTGCAATGATTGGTGCAATCGTGGGCGGCATTGGCGGTCTCGTGCTTGCCTTAATCAGTGCCTTCAAACCTGAAACCAGCAAAATGCTGGCCATGCCTTATGCGGCTTTGGAAGGTTTATTTTTGGGCGGTATCTCAGCCTATTATGAGTATCGTTTTCCTGGCCTACCGCTGATTGCCGTTGCTGCGACTTTTGTTACCACGTTTGGATTGTTAGGTCTGTACAAGGCTCGCATCATTCAGGCCACCGAAAAATTTAAAGCTGTGGTCATTTCTGCCACACTCGCGATTTTGATTTTGTATGTCGTGCAGTGGGTCATGGTATTGGCATTTGGCAACAGTATTCCATTTTTGTTTTCAAACGGCATCATTGGCTTAGGCTTTGCGGCATTTGTGGCGATTATTGCATCGCTGAACTTAATTTTGGATTTTGATCTGATTGAGCGCTCGGCTGAACTGAACGCCCCTAAATATATGGAATGGTTCTGCGGGATTGCCATGTTGGCAACGCTAGTGTGGATGTATATCTCATTCTTGCGTCTGCTGGGCATCATTCGTTCGGAATAATGTTCGCTGTTTACACCGCAACGGACATCAAAAAGCACTGTAAATCAGTGCTTTTTTGATCAAGAGGACAGGTCTTTGAGGTCAAATTCGACCATCTGAGCATCGAACACCTGTATCAATGGCGCAATGACTGGATCTGCCAACACCAACTCACGCGCACGATGCTCTGCCTGCATATAACGTGCTTGCTTGAGACGCATGGGCACATCGACGCTCGGTTGCTCAAATACCAGTTGTACCGTGCCCTGTGGCCACTCCGCTTGTAGCGCAGTAACCAAGCCATCAAATAACTCGACTGCCAATACCCGATGCTCAGGTGCAATCAGAAAACGACAGGTCTGACCAATATCTCCCACCATCAAGCCATGTTGCGCCAAATTGCGAACAGCAGGGGTCAGCTCACGCTCACGCAGCCAATACTCCCACTTGACGCTGTCCCATGATCCAACCAAATCAGCGATGGGATAAGCCATGATCTGAACAGGATCAGATGCAGCAGGCAACAACGACGGTGATACCGACAAGGCGATGGCTTGCACTGGAGGCACGGGCGTTGGCTCAGGCTCAGGCTCAGGCTCAGGCTCAGGCTCAGGCTCAGGCTCAGGCTCAGGCTCAGGCTCAGGCTCAGGCTCAGGCTCAAAGGCTGTCATATCTATTGGCGTTGGCAATTCCCGATCATCTGATTGTGGATCAATCTCCTCTAGCTGCTGTCCAATCACCAAGGATTCACTGTGCTGCATCGCATGCACATCCAGCGCAGATGGCTCACGGATCGTCTGTTGATCAGCCGCTAACGGCGCAAACGCTAACAAGCGTAATACGCACATCTCAAAACCTTGCTGCGGCGTCACAGCAATCTTTAAATCAGCCCGCCCTTGAATTGCAATCTGGTAGTACAGTTGCACATCTTGCCGATCAATTTGGCCTGCCAATTGCTGTACACGCTGCTGCTCATCTGGTGTGCCTGCCACTGCTGCACTGGGCAACACTTGCAAGACAGCCACCTGATGCAACAAGGTAATCAATTGATCGAGTACAGCTTTCACATCCACTGCTTGCTGTGATAAATCAAATAGAATTTGACTCACTACTGCTGCATCTTGTCGATGGATCGCCGATAGCAGATGCAGCACTTGGGTCTTGTCCAATAGTCCCAGCATCTCCTGCACATCTGTGCCTGCCACTTGCCCTTGACCGTACGCAATTGCCTGATCGGTCAGTGACAAGGCATCTCGCAATGAACCCTGCGCCGAATCAGCCAATAGCCATAGCGCCGCATCATCAAAGCCAATCTGCTCGCGCTGTAGCAAATCAGCCAAATGATCGTGTATCTCCTGCTTGGGCAAAGGCCGTAGCGTGAACTGCAAACAACGCGACAATACCGTCACGGGTAGCTTCTGTGGATCGGTGGTCGCCAATAAAAATTTAACGTGTTCAGGCGGCTCTTCTAAGGTTTTAAGCAACGCATTAAAACTATGCGTTGAAAGCATATGTACTTCATCGATCAAATAGACTTTATACCGACCTTGGGTTGGCGCATAGGGCACATTATCCAACAGCTCACGGGTATCTTCGACCTTGGTACGCGATGCAGCATCAATCTCAATCAAATCAATAAAGCGGCCTTGATCAATCGACACACAAGTTGGACACACCCCACACGGTGTGGCCGTAATACCCGTTTCGCAGTTCAGGCATTTGGATAAAATCCGCGCGATGGTGGTTTTGCCAACGCCGCGTGTTCCCGTAAACAAATAGGCATGATGCAGTCGCCCATTCGTTAATGCACTGGTTAACGCCCGCGAGACATGGGTTTGTCCCACCAGCTCAGCAAAGTTTTTTGGGCGGTATTTGCGGGCTAAAACCTGATACATACACGCTCCTGATCAATCACTGCGATAGCATAGCGCGAGTTGCAGCCAGACGGAATAAAAACCCAAGCGCTAACGCCAACCTGCTCGGCCATTCAAAATCTTATCCGCCGCTTGTAATGCCCGTTGACTCAGCAACCATAACCGTGGATCACCCGCAATACTGCTACCTGTATAACTGTGGACATATGCAAAACTCATCTGTCGCTGCGGATCACACCATGCACCAGAACCGTTATAACCAATATGCCCAAAACCCGCAGGCACTTGCTTACCCAATGTCAATACCCGATGGTAGCCCAAACGCCAATGCATCGGGATCGGCATGATCCGATCACGTTGTCGCGTCTGTACGGTCGAGAGCGCCCGAAAGGTTGCCTCAGACAAATATCGCTGCCCTTGCCACTCCCCTCGATTAGCCAGCATGGCATACATCTTGGCCAACGCACGCGCAGTAAAAACACCATTTACCGCAGGAATACAGGCTTGTAACTGCCGATCCCCATACCAATTGAATCGACCAATCCCTTTAGGTTTCAAAGCGTCATCAAAATCATAGGGATCTTGCCCTGTCAGCATTTGAGAAAGCTTTTCAGTGGTGCTGAGCGGGCGACGCTGGGTAGTGGCCACATGTTGAGCGGGCGGCGTCACCTGTCGCCGATGGTTCTGCTGATCTGGTTTGATCAGGAGTGGAAATGCACGTGCCACACGCAGCAACTCAGCCTCTGGCACACCAAAATAAACATCGCCTGACAATCCTAGTGGCTGCACTAGCTCACGATCCAACACCATCGCCAGCGGCTCACCCATGACCCGCTCAATCAACCCACCAATCAACCAACCATAGCTAATCGCTTGATAAGCATAATCTTGCCCAGCCGCAAAACGTGGTACTGCCGCGGCATATGCAGCCACTGCCTCATCCCATTTCAGCATAGTTGCCGCCGACTGCAACACCCCACGCACATCATATAATCCTGAGCTATGCGTCAAGATGTGACGCAAGGTAATCGATTGCTTACCCTGTTGCGCAAACTCTGGCCAATCGACCGCCAGTGGCCGATCATAATCCAGCCGCCCCAGCTCCACCAAACGATGTACCAAAGTTGACAACACTGCTTTACCAGTTGAAAATGACATGGCCAAGGTATCTGCCGCCCATGGCTGCTCAGGCCGCTGCCAACCACTCCAGATATCCACCACACATTGATCTTGAAAATACACAGCCAGCGCTGCACCGCCGCGTTGTGGTTGAGGCTGTAGCCGCTGAAAACTCTGTGCCAGTGCCGCAAACTCAGTCGTATACTCGCCAGCAATACTGGCAGTCTGTTGCCAAGGTCGTCGCATTTGATGCATCTCCATACTTAGATACTCTGAACCTTACCCAGTGACCTCACCGCTTGTATATGTCCCAACTGACCAAGTTGATCAGTCACTCTCAACAAACACACACCACAGACAAAAAAACACCCCGAACCAGTCGGGGTGTTTTTTTGATCTGTACCAATCAGCGCATTAGAAGCGCAGTGTGATACCTGCTTTAGCAACAGGCTGGAACTTAAACGTGTCATCTTCAGCGATTTCACGACGCTCATTAGCAATCGCTTGACCCAAAGTTTTTCCATTTGGATCATCGCCCACGGCATTCAGATTGCCACCAACTGAGTTCAGGCTCACATCTGGATTGCCAGTGTAGTAAGCACCGATCTGACCGAAGAAGCCAATGCGATCAGTAATTGCTGGAGAAAAACCGATACCGACATAAGGCACGATGTCGTTCTTATACTTTACTTTACCAGCTAGCTGCTTAACATCAGCAGCTTCGTAGCGAGTGCCATCAATAGTAAAGAAGCCAATACCATCTTGACGACCAGTCACAGCATATTCATTGTCAGTGTATGCAACACCAGCAGCAACATGGAATGAATTCGCAAACGGACGCATCTGCACGTTTAGGTAAGTAGTATTGTTATCCATTTCAAGGTCATACTTAACGCCATTAACACTAATGTCATCTGACCAAGAAACCTCACCACCGTTATAACCCAACACCAGATCAGTATTCTGGCTGGCAGAATATACCAATGCACCGCCGTAACCAGTTGTACCACCTTCTACACGAACGCCGAATGGCTTGAAGAATGAGAACGTACCAACGCCCTCGTCAGTGACAACAACTTGATCGCTGGCCATTGCTGAGCCAGTTGCCAATAGAGCAGCAGTTACTGCAAGTACG
This sequence comes from Pseudomonadota bacterium, assembly GCA_036019135.1. Classification (GTDB taxonomy): domain Bacteria; phylum Pseudomonadota; class Gammaproteobacteria; order Pseudomonadales; family Moraxellaceae; genus JAYXXU01. The sequence continues at coordinate 10,353 of JAYXXU010000355.1, forward strand.
CGCAGAGTTTTCATGTAAAACACCTCGAATCAAAAACGATATGTTATGTGGTCAGGGCTCATTCAAACACAACTTGACACATTTCTTCATCATTTTTTCTGGTCATTTTTATAGCATTTGTGTAATCAGCAAATATCTTTTTTTACAAAATCCTTAAAAATCAGAAAATTAAAAAAAATACGTTTTTAGAGCAAAATAACTATAATGAACTTTTATCTTAGACTCCCTGTCCAATCAAGCAGGAATGCCCATTTTTTCCTACTAAGATGTAACAATTTTTATTAAATTCAACACCGCCATACCAACTACAGCCTGTTTTATCTTGTAATGGCGTCGATTTGGCTGCTGAGCCGAACCCCTCACTCACTGCACTCCACTCAACTTCCTGCGAGTTTTCAGCGCTGCCCTCTTGGCGGTTGACGCTTCTACCCGTAGAATGTTGCACAACTGAGGGGTGCTGCAACAAATCATTAGATTTGCCAGGCTCAGTATGAATCCCAATCTGATGGGAATCATCGTATTTTATTTTTTGCAACGGCATCCGCGACCTGAAAGATCTAGGAGATCCTCATGAACGCGGCCACGCCTGCTGTTTTTACCGACTATAAAGTTGCTGATATTGGCCTTGCTGATTTTGGTCGTCGCGAAATCACCCTTGCTGAAGCAGAAATGCCTGCCCTGATGGGGTTGCGCAAGCGTTATCGTGATGCCAAACCATTGGCAGGTGCTAAAATTCTTGGCTGCATCCACATGACCATCCAAACAGCGGTGTTAATTGAGACCTTGGTAGATTTGGGTGCTGAAGTACGCTGGACATCTTGCAATATCTTTTCGACCCAAGACCATGCCGCTGCGGCGATTGCGGCCAGTGGCATCCCTGTATTTGCATGGAAAGGTGAAACCGAAGCCGAATATGAGTGGTGCTTAGAGCAGCAAATTCATGTCAACGGTACTGACCAGATCTGGGATGCCAACATGATTTTGGATGACGGTGGCGATTTGACCGGTTTGATCCATCAAAAATACCCAGCATTACTTGATCATATTCACGGCGTCAGCGAAGAAACCACCACAGGTGTTGTCCGTCTACTCGAAATGCATAAAGCGGGCACTTTGAAAATCCCCGCCATCAATGTCAATGATGCCGTGACCAAATCCAAAAATGACAACAAATATGGCTGCCGTCATAGCCTGAATGATGCCATCAAGCGTGGTACTGACATGCTGTTGTCTGGCCGTCGCGCGCTGGTGATTGGTTATGGCGATGTGGGTAAAGGGTCAGCACAATCATTGCGTCAAGAAGGCATGATTGTGCGGGTGACTGAAGTAGATCCCATCTGTGCGATGCAAGCCTGTATGGATGGCTATGAAGTCGTCTCTGCCTACAAAAACGGCATTAACACAGGGACAGCGGATGGCATTAATACCGACTTATTAAGCAACACCGACCTGATTGTGACCACAACAGGCAATATGCATGTCTGTGATCGTCATATGCTGGCTGCACTCAAAAAAGGTGCAGTGGTCTGTAACATCGGTCATTTTGACACCGAGATTGATACTGCTTATATGCGTGAAAACTGGCGTTGGGCTGAAGTCAAACCGCAAGTCCATCAGGTATTCCGTTCAGAGTCTGCCGATGACTATCTGATCTTGTTATCTGAAGGCCGCTTGGTCAACCTTGGCAATGCCACGGGTCACCCATCTCGGATTATGGATGGTTCTTTTGCCAACCAAGTACTCGCACAAATGCATCTGTTTGCTGAAAAATTTGCGGATTTACCTGCCGATCAAAAGGCCGACCGTGTCTATGTCCAGATCCTACCCAAAAAACTGGACGAAGAAGTGGCCGCCGCTATGGTTGCTGGCTTTAATGGTGTACTGACCCAGTTGACCACTGCACAAGCAGATTATATTGGCGTGCCAGTTGATGGACCGTTCAAACCTGAAAGCTATAAATACTAAGTCTCAGGTTGCCCTGCTGGTCTGGCACGATCAGACTGGCAGGGGCTGATTGCTCATGTCTTGATTACTTGGAACATTTCCATGACCATTCCCATTTCGTTTGAGTTTTTCCCACCCAAAACCGATCTCGGCGCGGAAAAAATCTTAAATGTACACCGCGAATTGCAACAACTGAATCCTGCTTATTTTTCAGTAACCTATGGTGCTGGCGGCTCGACACGCGACCGCACCCTTTCTACCATTGATGCATTAAATGGTCAGGGCACTCCGATTGCCCCACACTTGTCTTGTATTGGTGACAGCAAAGCCAAAATTGCTGAGCTGCTGCACCGCTACAAAGATCAAGGTATTGATCGTTTGGTGGCCTTGCGGGGGGACTTGCCGTCAGGACAGGTGGGTCTAGGTGAGCTGCCTTATGCACGCGACCTGGTTGAATTCATTCGTCATGAGACAGGTGATCACTTCAAAATCGAAGTGGCTGCCTACCCTGAGACGCACCCCCAAGCCTTGAGTCTGGCACAGGACCTCCAGAGTGTTGTGGCAAAATTCGATGCAGGTGCTGATGCAGCGATTACCCAGTTTTTCTTTAATGCCGACAGCTATTTTTATTTTGTTGAGCAAATGCATCAGGCAGGCATCTTTAAGCCTATCATTCCTGGCATTATGCCGATTACCAACGCGAGCAATTTAATTCGGTTCGCTGATGCTTGTGGTGCGGAGATCCCGCGTTGGATTCGCAAACAACTGGCCGACTATGGCGATGACAGTGCCAGCATTCGTGCCTTTGGCCATGAAGTGGTACTCAATCTATGTGAGCGCCTGATGGATGGTGGCGCGCAAGGTCTACATTTCTATACCATGAACCAAACTGAGCCGAACCGTCAACTGGTGCTGGATTTGGGCTTAGCGGGGATCTAAGTGACGTCATCACCGTGGTCACTCAATCGCACGGACACGCAGTCCATCAGCTCACAGCCGCCAACATTTTTTCAGCGCTGGACAGTCTGGTTGACGGCACTGCTGATGCTGAGTTGTGTATCAACCAGCCATGCAGCCAAACTGGTTGAAAGACCTGATTGGGCAGATGTGTTTGCGGCACAAGCTGTAGACGGTACGATAGCAATCTTGGATCAGCGCACGCAGCCTGCCACACAGTTTGTGTATCACCCGACTCGTGCGGCAACCCGCTATTCGCCTGCATCCACCTTTAAAATTCCACACACGCTGTTTGCATTAGATGCGGGTGTCGTGCGTGACACGCACCAAACGTTCCAATGGGATGGTATACCACGTAGCTTTGCGGGTCACAATCAAGATCAAAATTTGTGTACT
>JAYXXU010000356.1:0-2130 GCA_036019135.1 Pseudomonadota bacterium
TGGCCAGCCACAGAGGACGAAGCACAACGGCGTTTGGTCATGTTTTTACAGCGGCGTGTCAGTCAATATACGACGCTGCGCAATCGACCTGACCGGCCTGACTATACCAGCCAGTTATCGCCCTATCTGGCGCTTGGACTGCTAAGTAATCGACAATGTTATGTGGCTGCACGCCAACAGCCAATCAATGACGGCATTCAGACATGGATCAGTGAATTATGCTGGCGTGATTTTTATCGGCATATCTTGATCGGCTTTCCGCGAGTGTCACGTGGACAAGCATTTGATGTCGCGACAGATCGACGGGTTGCATGGTCGTATGATCAGGCAGCCTTTGACCGCTGGTGTGAAGGCCAAACAGGAATTCCGATTGTAGATGCGGCAATGCGCTGCCTAAATGCGACTGGCTTTATGCACAACCGCCTACGCATGGTGGTAGCGATGTTTTTGACCAAAAACTTGCTAATCGATTGGCGTTGGGGTGAGCAGTATTTTAGTCAGCAGCTGATTGATAGCGATCTGGCTTCTAATAACGGTGGCTGGCAGTGGTCAGCTTCGACGGGCAATGATGCTGCACCATATTTTCGGGTCATGAACCCCAGCACACAGGGTAAAACCCACGATCCTGATGCTATTTTTATTAAACAATGGTTACCTGAACTGCGACACCTCACAGCCAAGCAAGTCCATGATCTTAGTCTGACGGCGAAGGTCAAAGGCTATTGTGCGCCGATGGTGGATTTAAAGGTTTCGCGGGCGTTGGCAATTGAGGCGTTTAAAATTTAAAGTGGCGCTGACAGATCGTTTTCGCCCGCAGGTGGTAACCAGCCTTTGATCAGCACTTGCCCCTTGCAAAAACCGCCCAACCTGCCAAGATTGCAGCATCTTTTTTGTCATAGACAAACATTATGGGACACCGCTTGAGTAAAATTTATACCCGCACGGGTGACGACGGCACGACTGGATTAGGTGATGGCCAACGGGTCAGCAAGGACGACTTGCGGGTCGAAGCCTATGGCACAGTGGATGAAACCAATAGCGCAATCGGCCTGCTCCGCGCCCAGCTCAATCAGGGTTTAGACCAGCCACATACACTGGACGATGCACTCAGCCGCATTCAGCATGAGCTATTCGATCTTGGCGGTGAATTGTGCATTCCCAACTATCGCATCCTACAGCCGCAGTGCGTCGAACGGCTGGAGCAACAGATTGACCACATGAATGAAGCCTTGCCGATGCTGAAAAACTTTATCCTGCCCGCAGGCAACCTTGCCACCGCCCAAGCCCATATGGCACGCACCATCTGCCGTCGGGCTGAGCGTCAGGTCACCACACTGGCTAAACGCGATGCGGATATTTCACCATTGGCGTTACATTATTTGAATCGACTATCCGACTGGTTGTTTGTCGCGTCGCGGACGATTGCGCGTGAGCATGGCGGCTCAGAAGTATTATGGGTCAGACAGGATGCCACTTAACAAAAAATTGGGGGACGTGCAGGGATAGCGTGCTTGGAACTGTTTGAGCCATGGATGGCGAGTCTTCCAAGCATAGGGGCTTTTGCTTACTTTTGGCCTATCAAAAGTGAGGCCAGCCGCAGGCATAATACTTAAATCCAAACTCCCAACTTTAACGGTCAACCTCATCAAAAAAGGACTCGTTCTATGCAACTGATCGGCCATCGTGGCGCACGACATGAAGCGCCCGAAAACACCCTTGGCGGCTTTGCCTATCTGGCACAGCTTGGGCTACGGGCAGTGGAATTCGATGTCAGGCAACTACACGATGGCACATTGGTGGTCATCCACGATGATGACCTGTTGCGCACGACAGGTCAGGCCACTTCAGTGTATGCACTGAGCCCAAATGATCTGTCAACACTTGATCAACGGCATGGCTGGCCAGACTGGCAAAGTGCTGAGCAGCTGGCAACGCTGTCACAAGTCTTGGCACAACTTAATGGTTTCAGTCATATCGAGGTCGAAGTTAAAGCCGTTGATTCGACTGAACAAGCCTCTCGCCTGATCCAACACCTGCTGCCGTTGCTTGACGCTTGGCCAGCCGCAAACATTACCTCGTTTGATCTAAAAATTTTACAGGCTGTGCAACAACAAGCACCCGCCCAAAAAC
>JAYXXU010000357.1:0-6922 GCA_036019135.1 Pseudomonadota bacterium
CGTGATCGTCGTGATCGTCGTGATCGTCGTGATCGTCGTGATCGTCGTGATCGTCGTGATCGTCGTGATCGTCGTGTGCCTCACAATGCAGACTCAGTCCATGTCGATGACACTCATCATGCGCATGACTATGTCCAGATAAGCCATAATCATTGGCATTTTTGGTATAAGCTACCCCTACAAAACCACGATCATTGATCCAAGATAGCCCCAGTGTACCTTGATAGCCCTCAGTGGCCGTGCCATCCACACGTGTTTCGGCTTGATTTGGCGCGCGATACTCTGTTGTGCGACGACTCATTCCCTCCAATCGCAACGCCACATGATCACCCAGTTGTGCTGTTACGCCTGCTGCTGCGGCACGCTCTGCGGCAGCATGATTGAAACGTAATCCAGCTTCACCAGACACGCCATTTTCGGGCATTTGTGTTGGGATCTTTTGATCTAACACGTTGACCACGCCACCAATTGCACCACCGCCATACAGTAAGGTAGCAGGGCCACGCAGGATTTCGACGCGCTCGGCTAGCATCGGCTCAATCGGAATATTATGATCTGGCGAAATCTCTGATGCATCCATCATTGAGGCACTATCCGACAGGACTTTCACCCGAGGGGCGGTTTGCCCACGAATCACTGGGCGTGCCGCACCTGCCCCAAAAGTCTCTGCCCGTACACCCAACTGACTGTCCAATGCTTCTGCCAACGTACTGCCATTCTGATTGAACAATGTCTCAGACTCGACGAGACTATTAGCGGTGACCAGATCATCAGCGTTGCGATTCAAGGGGTGAGCAGAGACCTGCAATGTCGGCAGAGTCACAACAGGGGTTGTGGACGCTGCGGCATGAACCATGCCCGAAATGCTCACGGCTGCAATCGCGCAGACTAAAGGCTGTAATCGAGCAATTTTCTGGGCGTGGATCATTGGGCGCTGAATAAATCTTGACATGGATAATCTCTTCTACAATGAATCAGGCGTCCATCCTGCGGATGCAACAGATGCAGCGCTGTGCGCCACAAAACAAAATGAAATGTTATAGTATAACAAACACACTGTCCACGCCTTCGCACATGAAAAGCCGCTCGACCGCAACCATTGCTGTGACTAATTTCGCGTTACAATAGCGTCATCAATGCAGGAGATCTCACCGTGGAAATTCTCTATCTGTTGGTTCCACTCAGCTTGATTTTTTTGTTAGGTGCGATCTGGGCGATTCGCTATGCTGTGCGCTCGCATCAATTCGATGATCTGGATAATGCTGCACAGCGAATCATTCTGGATGATCGCGAATTACAACGTCAACAAAAGCAAGCCGCAGCCACACAACCCCCGCAAAAAGAGCCTAATCCATGAGTATCGAAGCCTTAGTCTTAGCAGCATTTGCGGCTGGTTTTTTGGGTTCACCACATTGTCTCGGCATGTGTGGTGGTATTGTCACCGCATTTGGCCTCTCCATGCAGAACCTAAGCCCTACACAACGTTGGCTACTGATCGCGGGATATCATACAGGGCGCTTACTGAGTTATGCCGCATTGGGCATCATCGCGGGGATGCTGGGAACAGCACTACTTGCACCGCTGGCGCAGAGCTTTTGGCCGCGAGGTGTCTTGGGTGGCGTATTGATTCTGTTGGGCTTATCCATGCTCGGGTTGCCCTTGCTGAATCAGCTTGAGCGCTTCGGTCATAAACTCTGGCAATCGCTAGCGCCTGTTCGGCAACGGTTGTTTCCGATCCAGACGCTGCCTCGCGCATTAGGCGCTGGACTACTGTGGGGATTGCTGCCATGCGGTCTGGTATATGGCGCACTACTCTTGGCGGCGAGCAGTGCCAGTGTGACTCATGGCGCATTGCTGATGTTGGTCTTCGGCTTGGGGACGTTGCCGATGCTGGTACTGGCAGGACAGATTACCCAGTGGCTACAAACGCGCATCAAGCGCTGGCATCTACGCCAAATCAACGGCGCAATTTTGATCCTTGCGGGGGTGTGGATGTTTGCACCTTTGGGCATGAAAGCCATGCATGGTGATCATGCTCACATGGATCACAGCCAAATGGAGTGAAACCCGCCCAAGATGCACGCTGTGTATATCAAACGTAACAATCCCAATATAAAACGTGACTTATATCACACTCTACCCTATGATTGGTTCTGTCCAGTTTCTCAGCCGATTGATTCGACTGACAGTTTTTGTTTGCAGGAGTCGTCCCAATTCCTGCTTATACACGCAGCTCCCAAGCTGCGTTTTTTTTGTCTATTATTTGAGATCGCTAAACAACCATCCCTCGCATTCAGGCAACATTTTGCCGATCCCACCATAGCTTGTGGCATACTAACGCCATCTTGCATGGTGAGTGGCCTCTTGTGAATCGCACCCGAACGCTTATATTGCCCGTACTGGTTGCCCTACTTCTCAGCGCCTGCTCACGTGCGCCGTCCGAACAGGATATCGAAACAGCCTATCGACTCGAAGTTGACCCTGTTAACAATATGAGCCGCCAAATTGCAGGCGAAGCGCTGACCATTCAGGTCAATAGCGTCAAAAAAAATAACTGTGAAAAAACCGCTGACCAGCAATACCGCTGCCAAGTGGAGATTGATACCACCATGCCATTTGTAGGACAGCGCCAACAAACCACCGAATTGGTACTGCAACACACTGAGCAGGGTTGGAAAATCGTGCGTGACTCACGTTAATATGGCCAGATCATGTCTGGACTTTTGCATTTTTTAGCCCGATTGCCCTTGCCCATTCTGCGAATGCTGGCGCTCTGGGCAGCATGGCTGGTCAACCTGCTACCGCATACAGGTATGCGCTGGGTGGTGCGGGTCAATCTATTGCTCGGTATGCCCCATCTGTCGGAATCTGAACGCCTTGCCCTAGAACGTGTCAGTGTGCGCAGCCAATGCCTGACCGCGCTCGAATCAATCAAATGCTGGGGTATGCCGCCAGACTATAGTATTGGTCAGATTCGAGAGGTACACGGTTTTGAGCAGCTACAAGCCGCGTTGGCGAATCCTAAAGGCATGATCGCCGTCGTGCCACATCTCGGCACATGGGAAATGATGAACGCTTGGCTGAATCAGTTCGGCGCGCCCGTGATCATGTATAAGCCTGCTGATCAACCTGAATTAGACCAATTTATGCTGGCTGCCAGACAACGATTAAATGCCACACTCGTACCTACCGACGAACGTGGCGTACGTGCAATTTTTAAGGCACTCAAACAAGGTGGCTTTACAATTATTTTGCCCGACCATGTGCCTGAGACGAGTGGTGGCGTGATGGCAGATTTTTTTGGGATTGAAACCCTCACCTCGACATTGGTCAGTAAACTAGCGCAAAAAACAGGCTGTAGCGTGTTGGGTCTATCCTGTCTGCGGCGCGATGATCTGGCAGGGTTTGATGTGTATTGTGACCTGTTTGATGCTCAAGTCGCGGATAAAGATCTCAATCTTGCAGTCAGCGTACTCAACCAAGAGATGAAACGCATGATTGCGCGTGCGCCTGAACAATACCTATGGAGCTATCGCAGATTCAAAGTCGCCACTGACCTAGATGGACTATATCGCTGGGATGAAGACAAAGTCCGACAGGTTGCGCAAACTAGATCGACCAGCGCATAGCTGCTCCCAATCTCAAGCTTGCCGATGCGCCAGCACCTCTTTGACCCAAACCGCTGCCTGTACCGAATCTGCATCAGGCTGTTGCTCAGGATTGCTAAATAGCGGCTCAATATGCTTGGCGATCACTTTACCTAGCTCAACCCCCCACTGATCAAACGAATTAATCCCCAGTATCCGTCCTTGCACATAGACTTTATGCTCGTATAGCGCGATTAACATGCCGAGATAATACGGATTAAGCTCAGGCAACAAGATTAAAGACGACGGCTGTCCACCTTGACACTGTCGATATGGATCGGTGTTATCAGGATTGCCCACATCCAGCGCCAGCATTTGGGCAAAGCAATTGGCTAATAAATTATTCGCATGACCTTTAAACTGCTCATCAACCCGTGCAATCGCAATAAAATCCGAAGCAATCTTCCACGTGCCCTGATGTAGCAACTGAAAATACGAATGCTGTACATCTGACCCCACCCCACCAAACAATACGGGTGCTGTTTTGCCCTGTAAAGGCTGACCCTGAACATCGGTATTTTTACCGTTTGACTCCATCTCAAGCTGTTGTAGATAGCTGGCAAAACTGCGCAGCCGATAACTATAGGCCACCACCGACAACGCTACCGCATCCCGCTGCTGCACGTTATACAGCCCCGCGACTGCCATCCAAACAGGCATTTTCTGCGTCAGGGGTGCATGGATAATGTGTTGATCCTTTGCACGCGCGCCAGCCAACAACTGCTCAAATTGCTCAAAACCGACCGCCAACGCAATCGGCAAGCCAATCGAAGACCACAGTGAAAACCGACCACCGACCCAATCCCACAGCGGAAAAATATGTTCGGCTGGAATACCCATTGCTGCGGCGGCGGCAGGCTTAGCTGTTAGCGCGATCAAATGATGCTGCCGCGCTGTCGCCAGATCAATTTGCATGTGATCTGCCAACCACTGCAATCCCGAAGCAGCATTACACAAGGTTTCGAGTGTGCCGAGTGACTTACTGGCCATCATAAACAGCGTTTCGGCAGGATCAAGCTGTGCCAATACATCCTCTAATTCGGCACTGTCTACTCCCGTCACAATATGCACACGCACATTCGTCTTGGCCAGTGGTGCAAGGGCTTCTAGCACCACGCGAGGGCCTAGCCCTGACCCCCCCACACCGAGATGTACCACCTGACGAATCGGTCGTCCCGTTGCGCCCAAGACCTGTCCAGCCTGCATCTGCATACAAAACTGTCGCATCTGCTCTCGCACTGCCAACACTTGTGGTATCACGTCGATACCATCGAGCTGATAGTGATCATCGGCCTGTCCACGCAAAGCCAAATGCAACACCGCACGCTGTTCCGATTGATTAATCAACTGACCTGTTTGTAAATCTGCAATCCACTGTGGCAACTGCTGCAAGCCATACTGCGGACTCAAACTCGCCATACTCGGCAAACGCTGATGGGTGAGATCCAACAAAAACCCTTGAACACGCAGTATGTTGCACTCATCTACAGGAGATGAGTCTACTGTTTCGACTGGCGGCTGACCCACAGACATGAACAATCCTCTTTACAATGCGAAAAAGCCCAAATCCCTTGGGCTTTTTAAATGCTGATACCAAAAACTTCGCCTAACACGGCCAAGAGTGTTTTCGGTTTTATTCGTGACTTTCCGTCAAGCCTTGCTTGAGTCCAAAGTGAATATTTGCCTCAAGAAAGCCTTTTTTATTACCACAATCAAAGCGTTTACCTTGGAATGGATGACCGACAAAACCTTCGCTCGGTAAACACTTTGCAATCGCATCAGTCAACTGGATCTCGCCGCCTGCACCCGCCTCTTGGGTTTTTAAGGCCTCCAGTACATCGGGCGTCAAGATATAACGACCCACTACACTCCAATTCGACGGCGCATCTTCGGCTTTGGGTTTTTCGACGATTTCAGTGATCTGCATTGGAAAATGCTTAGCGTCTAGTGGCCGAATCACACCGTATTGATGCACTTGTGACATGGGGACTTTTTCAATCGCCAGCACCGCTTTGCCTGTATCTTGATGCACTTCAAGCATCTGAGACAATGCACCACCCACGTTGTAACCATCAATCAAATCATCTGGCAACACCACCGCAAACGGCTCATCATCCCCTATCAAATCCGCCGCACACAACACTGCATGACCCAGCCCCAGTGGCTTGGCCTGCCGTACAAAAAAGCACTTCACATGCGGCGGAATGATATTGCGTACAATCTCTAAGGCTTCGACTTTGTTTTTGGCCTCTAATTCCGCCTCTAGCTCTGGATTGGCATCAAAATAATCCACAATCGCTTGCTTGCTGCGCCCCACCACAAAAATCAAGACTTCACAGCCCGCTTCGATAGCCTCTTCGACTGCGTAATGGATAATAGGTCGATCCACAATGGTCAGCATTTCTTTGGGAATCGACTTGGTTGCTGGCAAAAAACGTGTGCCTAAACCTGCAACGGGAAAAATGGCTTTTTTCAGTGGTTTCAAATCAATCACTCCAACGGTCAACCCGTGACCACATACAATCGCACAGCTTAACGGCATAGACCTTCAATTGTCACGCCAAGCCATCGCACCCAATCTGTCACGCGTGCAACACCTCTAGATCACACTGACCAAACTTTATCTGGCAGAATCTGCTCTGGCAACCACGCAGCCATACACAATGTGACGGTCGCCGATAGCTCGAATATGATTTCGATCAAGGCAGAAAGTGAAGCATCCTCAACCACTAACATTTTGTCAAATGGCCATGAACCGAGATACCAAACACATCCCCAAAAAGACAGTGCCAATACCGCAGAATGGATTAACTCAGATTTGGCAGCCCAAAACACCTTGAGTTTGGAGGATAAAAATCCATACCACACCAAAATGCTGAGGCCAACCATGATCCGAATCATATCTTCTGCCCATGCCCACCAGATCGACTCCCCAAGCAGATCAATATCAACCTCTCGTACTAAAAACGCAATACACAGTAGCGCGAGGGCAAGCCGAACGTACAGATCCATCGCTGAGCGGTTGGCAAGCTGAGTGAGGCGTAGCAGATGATAAACCGCTGCTAATCCCAGTAAACCGGCTTTCACCCCTTCAATAATCCGCCCCTCATTTATAACACTCGGATCAATCCACCAGCCCCAGATACACCATATTGTCGCCAGTACCAGCAGCAAGAGATATGTTTATCGAGTTGCTATTGCAGGATCGCGGCAGCGATCGTAGCATCTGTGGATGGCTCCAACAGAGAATGTATGGAACGCAGGGCGCTGCGGCG
>JAYXXU010000358.1:0-5014 GCA_036019135.1 Pseudomonadota bacterium
AGGCGGGGTGTGCCACAAGTAACCAAACCCTGTCGAATTGACCCCAGCACCATAACGGGCGCGCGCATCATTTTGTGCTTTGGTGAGCATCGCTGCATCATCACCACGCGCAAATACCCCGAGGAAGTTTTCTTCAACCGTAATATACGTGCCCCAAGGTGACTGGTTGCTGCCGCACTGATTATTCATGCCGCGTGTGGTCAGACCTTTACGATCAAACTTAGTCACCAACAGCTCAGAGCCCGCAGCAGGACCAGAGATATCTAAAGTGGTCATGCTGGTAAAACGGCGGTTAAATGGAGAATCTTTGACAATGCTCATTTGACCGTTGGCATCGCGCACCACCTCCATGACTGTGACACCATGAGCATTGACTTCACGACGTACATCAGAACCCAAACGAACTTTGCTATAGATAGGATTGGTTGCTTCGGCATTGTCACGGGTAAAGAATCCCAGTGGATTCAATCGGTCTGACTCGACATACTCATGATTCAAGGCAATCAAGCCACGATCTGATTCAGTCGGTGCATATCGACCATCTTTTAGACCATAAAAAGCCAAACCATCGTGGTTATCACCAACACGATGCTCAAAGCTCTCACCTACCTGTAGACCATTGTCATTCCAGTCTTCGAATTCTGAGGTCAATGGTGTACCTGTTGGTGCAAACGCCTGCACTTGATAACCTTCTGGCACAACGACACGATCCGCTTTGCTATGCGCTACTGGCTTAAAATTTAGAGTCTTGGGCAAGGTCGGTGTGGTTGGCTCAGGCTTTGGCTGAGTCGGTGCTGGTGCATCATCATCACTGCCACAACCCACCAAACCTAAGCCACCAAACATCATGGCTGCGGTCATACCCGCACCACCACGCAATACGCTGCGGCGATTGATTTGTGCGTTCAGCAACTCATTAAAATGTGGGTTGTTCGAGGTGTTCGAGTCTTCGACTTGCTCAAGTGGAAAATGCTGTTCAGTCATGGTCGTATCCTAGCGCTCTAGCGGGGAGGGTGGCGTTTTCTAACGTGCCTACATCCTAAGAGTGGCAGATGACTAACCGCTGACATCTGGATGACAAGTCGATGACAGCAAAAATTTAAATATTTGTTTTAAATAAAAAAAACAATTACCGTCCTGCACAATTGATTGTCACTCTATCGCCTTCAACCAAAGCCTTTAGTGCCGTGCAACATCTGTCTGACCAAACATCTGCCGCCGATTCGACAATTTATGCCATCATGATGGTCTGTTTTGCTGTGGGGGTGTCATGGATAGCTTTTTCGTTTTGAATGCCCAACGCATTGAGTGCCAGTTTTTTTATCCTGCGCCTTTATACGTCAACTGTCATATCTATCAGAGTAGCGAGATTTTTGCGCCTGCCTTTGAATCGTTTGAACAATACAATGCCAAACTGATCGTGCCGCGTGGGGTCATGATTCCGTTGGGCTTGCTTCAAATCACCCATCAAGCACGTCACTATCTGTTCCGTGCCGAAGATACCTTTTGGCGCAGTGACCGTGCGATTTATGGCACGGTTCTGCATAGCCAGCCGATAGGGGCAGTCGATTAGGCCACCACATGGGTTTGCCAGTGTTGTAGACCAGTGCGGGTCTGCAACGATAAGGTGAGTTGATCACCTTGTTGCAACGCACCGACGCCTGCGGGCGTACCCGTCATGATCACATCGCCCTCAGCGAGACTAAAGGTTTCGCTAATATGTGCCACCAATTCAACCACGCCAAACAACATGTCGCGAGTATCGCCCTGTTGACGCGGCTGACCGTTGATCTGTAGTGTGAATCGCGCTGCATTAAAATCCACCGCATCCGCTGTAAGCCAGTCACCCAACAGACACGCGCCATCAAACGCCTTTGCCCGCTCCCATGGATGGCCGTTAGCTTTGAGCGTGGCCTGTACGTCACGCAAGGTCAAATCCAACCCCAAAGTCACGCCATCAATCGCTGCAGCGGCCTGTGCCTGAGTGGCCTGATATAGCGGCTGGCCAATTCGTACGCACAGCTCTGTCTCAAAATGACATTCGCCCTGCCCTTGCGGCCAGACGATTCCATTCGCCAACTCACGCAAGCTACTGTGCGGCTTGATAAACAAAATCGGCGTCTCTGGGACAGCATTGCCCAGCTCTTTGGCGTGCGCTGCATAGTTACGGCCAACACAAATGATTTTGGATGGAGGGTTTAACATCACACATTATCCTTCTTCTGATGAGGGCGTCACCTTGAGACGTTGCTCCAGATGATCTAGTTGTTGCTGCATACGACGCATGAGCGACAGCATTTCCTGCCGCTCTGCTTCAGCTTGGGCGACTTCAGCTTCATGCTCAATCCGCATTTCATGGTCATGCACCTCTTGGGTGGCACTGACAATAATCGCAATAAACAGATTCAGCACCATAAAACTTGAGATCAATACAAACGGAACAAAGTATAGCCAAGCATGGGGATACATCTCCATGACAGGGCGAGCAATCCCCATCGACCAGCTTTCAAGCGTCATCACCTGAAACAAGGTGTAGGTACTCGCTCCTAACGTGCCGAACCACTCTGGGAAGGCGCGACCAAACAACTCTACACCCATCACCCCAAAAATATAAAACAATAGCAACATCAGTCCCGCAGTCCAACCAATACTCGGAAAGGCTTGAATCAACGACTCGACCAACATCCGCAGGCGCTTGATGGTGGACAGTAATCGTAGCACCCGCAAAATCCGCAAACTACGCAGAATCGCCAATGGTCCTGACGTCGGCGCAAGCGAAATTGCCACAATCAAAAAATCAAAAATATTCCAGCCTGAGCGAAAGAATCGCCCACCAAATGCCAGCAGCTTGAGCGCGATCTCCGCCACAAACACCACCAGCACCACCTGATTGACCCACCATAACAGGATGCCAAACTGGTCTCGAATCGTCACAGAGGTTTCAAGACCCAATACAATGGCATTCAACACAATCAAAGCAGTAATGCTGTGTCGTACAGGTGTCGATTCTACCCAGCGCCCAAGCTGTTGCCGCCATGTTACGGCAGTTGAGGTTTGCATCTTTGTGTCATCACTTAGTTGAATACATCGAATTCGATTTGTGCTGCTCTATGACGGGTCACGCGGTCTGTGGGGCATAATCTTGCAACAATTGCTCAAATGCAGCCTGCTGACCACTGGCCTGCACCGCCTCAAACGGCAACACAATCACCACGCGATTATCCATCTCAAACAGATAACTATGTTTTCCCTGAAACGAGCGTTTAATCGACGACCAAGGCACATGCTGTTGCTGCTTGCCCTGATAGACCGTCAGCCCCTGTACCGATGCATCCAAGGCTTGTTCAGTCGAACTGCGATCAATACGGCTGATCTGACGGCGAACCAACCATGGCAACAACCCATAATTGATGGTCAAATTCATGGTTAAAATCAGCAGTCCCATATAAATAAAAGCTTTACCAGAACCCGTTGGATCAGACAAGTTCAAAATCCCATACCCGATCATGGCCACACTCATAAACCAGACGATGGCATTTTTGACCAACCGCTTGGCACGCTCCATCTGCAAGCTATCCTGTAGATGCTCTGCTTTTAAGTGATAACGAAAGTGCAATGTATCGGATGAGCTCATGCGGCAATCCTCTCAAAGGTTCGGCGCATCTTAACAAACCCCATCAAACAACATCATGTCGATTGTCGACCAAAACCATGAATCCTTGTTTTTGCGACTGTGATTTTTGCCACATTTTTGAGCAAAGCGTGTCAGCTTCGGCATTTTTTTTGCAGTTAATTGTGGATGAGTCGACTGTTCCTTTTGGCCAAAATCATTATCATGGCAGCCATGACGGTTTGACCATAACACTACAGGATTGGCATATGAAAACAGCTTTGTTCAGTGCGGTACTCGCCGCGTCCATTTCCAGCGCTTACGCGGTGAATCTTAGCCCTAATCAAATTGGTGGCGGTGACATCCCCAATACCCATGCACAAATCACCTTTAACCTGTCCAATGGCAACTGGGCACCCACCCTAACTCTGCCACAAACGGCGACCGATGGGGCAACCATTACCATTCAGTCCAGTGCAGGCTATGCCAGCAACTTGATCACTACCAATACCGACTATCCACTAGGCTCATTGACCATCCGTGATGGCGAAACGTTAAGCTTCACCTATCGTGCTGCGAATCAGCGTTGGATTATTAGT
Source organism: Pseudomonadota bacterium (assembly GCA_036019135.1). GTDB lineage: Bacteria > Pseudomonadota > Gammaproteobacteria > Pseudomonadales > Moraxellaceae > JAYXXU01. The sequence continues at coordinate 4,210 of JAYXXU010000358.1, forward strand.
ACCACCACCTACACCCCCAACACACATGGCGCGAATATCCCCGATCTGACTGGCCTCAAAGTTGTGCGCTACCAAATACAGGACGGCAACTGGACGAGTTCAGTCAATCTGCCACAGAGTGCAGCAGAGAACACCGTCGTTTTAGTGTCCTCAACCGCCACATGGGATGCATCCATCAACCCTGAGCATGTGCTCCATGCCAGTACACTACGCTTAAAAAGTGGCGATACCTATGCCCTGCTATATCGCAATGACCTACAACGCTGGGTTCCAGTCACAACTCCCGTGCGTCAGCTCCGCGCGCAAGATCTAGGCGGCGTAATTGCCGTACCAACCTCGCCCAAAACAGAAGTGTCTTTTGGGGATGGCAATTGGATACCTCAAGTTGCTCTACCCAGCTCGGCTGGTGATCGTGATCGTATCACCATCCAATCGAGCGCCACATGGGCAGCGACCATCAGCAACGCCAATATTGACTTTAGTGGTAGTCTTCAATTGGTCAAAGGCTCTCGATATGAGTTCATGTTCATCCAAGAAAAAAACCAATGGATTTTGCAATCACATACACGCCAACAATTGACCCCTAACCAGATTCATAATGGTCAACTGCCAAATATCACTGTGCCTGTCATTGAGCTGACTGCCACTGATGGCAACTGGGCATCTCGCCTGTCATTGCCAATCAACGCTAAAGTGGGCGATCAGGTCATCGTACGCAATCAAGCAACCCTAGGAATGGATGTGTCTGCACGCGATGCCGACTTTTCCACCACCCGTCTAAACACGGGTGATGTGGTTCGCTTCA
>JAYXXU010000359.1:0-11502 GCA_036019135.1 Pseudomonadota bacterium
CCACTTAGGCGAATATCACTCATCGCAAGTCCTTGTGAAATTGTGACAGGACACGCGGAAGGTACGTGCCACTGAATTTGATCATGCTAGACCAAAACCGCCCTGTTATGCCAGATCAATGCGAGGGAATTTCATCTGCTTTGACGGCATCATCGACAGATTGTTGCTTCCATTGTTGGACGGCGACTTGTTGACGCAGCATTTCAATGCCTTCAAAAACCAAAGATTCGACCAGCGCTTCTAGCTTGGGGCTGTCAATCGGTAGATTGCCTACATGGTGTGCGACGGTCTGAAGTGCTGGGTTAGCCAGTTGATCTGCTTGAGCCGTTGCACGAAAGGGTTGCACGAGTTCCGCAGTGATGTTCTCACCAAGACGCTTCCCGATAGCCTGAATTTGTTTTTCAATTTGTCCGCCGACGATGGGGATTAGTCGGAGCATTTGGTGTAACTCGGGTGTATTGGCAATCGCACGATGTACTGCCTCTCCAACGCCTTGTTGCAGTTGTTCATTATGTTGTGCCAAGGCGGGTGCAAGGCTGGTTTGTAACAGTTCTGCTGTGGCCTCAGTGAGCTGTACACGGTGTTGGTCAATCAAATTGTGAATCAATGCACCATGGGTTTGGCTGTTTTTAAGCTCACGCTCGATACCATCTAACACATTAATCACGATCCGATCTGAGATTTCTTCGAGAATCACGTTGTAATAAAACTGCCCAAAGCGCATCCAGCGTTTGGGAATGACTTGAATTCCCATGAGATGGAGTTTGCGAATAATCGCCACGGCACGCAGCAGGCGAAATGCCCGCAAGGCAGGGATGCAACCCAAGACCTCATACCAATGTACAAACGGAAAAATAAACCAGCGATGGTAACGTTGTTTGATAATGGCTAATGCCCAACGTGCCAGCAGTTCAGCAATCAAAAATACCGTAAACCAATCTTCAATATTGAGCGCAGTGGTATGTAAGTCGGTACGATAGAGGTTTAAAGGCTCCGAAAGATTGCTCCATGTGGCGAGTGTTTGTCCAACATTACTCATCAATAATGCATCAATACCAACCAAGAGTAAGCCAATGATAATGATCAACAAAATCAGAATGTCATACAGAATCCCTGCCCATGTCGGGCGATGATTGGATGGCTGTGTGGCGGGCGGTTGTGCTGTTGTCGTCATAAAGTCTGAGCGTCATTGAGGACATATCAACGATATTAGAGGGATTAGTGGGGTGCTGAACAGGGCAGAAGTGCTGATTCGTTTGATCAAACTGCATCAAAGTCTAATCAGAAGGGTGGTAATTGTATCAAAATGTATGGAAAAGATGGATTTGTTAACAAAAAGAACATGGTGAATCAATCAGCTCAGCGTACAGAATGCATCCGTTGGCACAATTTAATACTCATAAGGAGCGTCACATGCGTGCATTCATTCTTTCGGCTGTTGCGGGTGCTGTAGTTTTAACGGGTTGTACGACCAATCCATATACAGGCCAGTCACAGATCAGTAAAGGCGCACTGGGTGCGTTGGCAGGGGCAGCATTGGGTGCAGGTGTTGCCCACTCAAATGCCGATAAAGACAAAATGGGACGTGCAGCCGCGATTGGTGCGGTACTCGGTGGTGGCGTCGGCCTCTACATGGACAACCAAGAGCGTAAACTGCGTGAGCAAATGCAAGGTACAGGCGTTGACGTTGAGCGTAACCCAGAAACGGGTGCAGTTGATCTGATCATGCCAGGTGCGATCACTTTTGCGACCAATAGTGCGGTTATTGCACCAAACTTTACGGGTACGTTGAGCCAACTGGCCTCAACTTTGCGTGAATATGACAAATCTACCATCACTGTTAGCGGTCATACTGATAATACAGGTGGTGCTGCACTGAACCAGCGTCTGTCACAAGATCGTGCGAACAGTGTTGCGGGTTATCTACGTAGCCAAGGTGTTCCAGCGAGTCGCATCCAAGCCATTGGTTATGGTTTCAACCAGCCTGTTGCCAGCAATGCGACTGAAGCAGGTCGTGCCCAAAACCGTCGTGTTGAAATCAGCATCAACCCACCGTCATCGATTTAATCGGATGATCGCCTCCTCACTGTGTTGAGGATAGGGTCAACAAAAAGCCAGATATCTGGCTTTTTGTTGTTTTATGCCCTGCTGTATTTGGGTTTTATCTGGTAAATGTTTCTTTGTCGTACAATGCAGTGTTAGGATGTCACTGCTCGTCAGTCGCATATGGGTTGCTACGGCTGAACCAACAAGAAGATTAAGCGCTTGAGGGATACCATGCGTTATTTGCCTGTCGTTTTGATGTTTGGCGTTGTGCTTTCTGGTTGCTCAACGCTCCAATCTGTCCGCCAAAAACTTCCCGCAGCGTTCGGAGGAACGTCAGTGGCAGATCCTCGTGTACAGCACAGACCAGAGTTGCCCACGATTGATATCAGTGAGCCTGAAGCTTTCATGACCCGCTTTAAGCCGAGTAGCATGAGCTTGGGATCATGGGTTGATCCTGTGTTTGGCCGCAAAGATGGTTCGTTGTTTGAGCTTGTACCGCGTATGCATGCGAGCAATGCGATTGTGTATTTGTATCGACCAGCCAGCCGTTGGAATGCCCAAGAGATTATTGCGCCAAATTTTTATCTCAATGGTGAAAAAATTCCCAGTCTGCGCAATTCGCATTATTATTGGTTAGAGTTGCCTGCAGGCGATTATCGCTTGACTGTACGTCGTCCATTGGCAGTGATTAACTTTCAAAAGGGCACAGTGGTTGATTTTAATTTGGCAGCGGGTCAGACTTACTTCTTACGCTACGATGAGCAAAATTTTAGAGGTAAGCCTGATCCTGCACTAGGCTTGCTCCAAAAAGGGCCAATCAGCCAAATGCCAACCCGCCAAGGCTTGGCTGAGATTCGAAAAACCACCTTGAATACGTCAGGCTATGCCTTCGTCGATAATCCAGATGTGGCGCGTCAGACGCAGTTGCCAACCGCCAATGAGCAACTCCCAAACCCTGTCCAGCGTGAGCGCTTGACTGAGCGTGATCCTGTTGAATTGGGCGTGCCGTTTAAAATTTGGAATCCGCTGACTTGGTGATGGGTGGTCTCGTAGATTTGCCTGCTATTGTAGGGTGTATTGTGCAGTGGGGAGTTCGCGCAGTAATGGCTGGGTGATGTCTGTGGTATGTTGAACGCCCAGACTGATCACATACAGCACCAACAAGTGTACTGGATAAAACCAGTAACCCCAGCGTCCGACGGGGTGTATCCGCTGATTGAGCGACTGTTGCAACAGCCATAGCCCAACGATGGGTGCAATCGCAGCACTACCAAGCACGAGCGCGTGTTGCCATGACCAAATACCTGTGTTGATGAGCTCATGAGGCAAATTGGTGAGCGTAGCCAGTAACGCTGGCATGACCCACATAGGTCGACCGTAGCGAATCCCCAGCCAACATGCTAAGGGCAGTAAAGCACCAAGGCCACCATACATCAAATGCGCGTGACCAACGTAGGCTGCAATGAATGTGCATGTTGCGATGCTAATACTGAGGATTGTTCGGTAATGAACTCCCCAACAGATCAGTAGGCCAGCAGCCAATGTGGGGAGGATATTCAAGGTTGGTGAGTCAGGCGACAATAGGTGATAAGGATATTCTGAGATCAGCGCAAACAGCATCAGACTGCCAATATAGCGCAGGTTGCGTGGTGTCCAAACACCTGTTGCTGGGTCATGTCGCACGACATTTGCGGCAATTGCCAAACAAAATAGTGGAAAAGCCCAGCGTCCAATAATAAATAAATCGCCCAGAACTGGCCAAACCAGCCGTAAGTGATCCAGCAGCATGGTGATGATTGCAAGCCATTTGATCAGATCAAGACTGGTATTACGCGCAGCGTAGGTCGATATGTGGGGGGTGGTCGCTAAGGGCATTGTCATATGCTTGACCTTGATGCCGCACCATTCAGAGTGCGAGCAAAGATAAGTGTTGGCATTAAAAAGGGACGGCTAAGCGTCCCTTTTTAGAGGGTTGAGGAATTATTTGCTGGCATCAATCACAGGGATTTTACCGATTTTGGCTTGCCAGATTTGTGGGGCAATCGCATGCACAGAGGTGCCGTTGACATCGACAGCAACAGAAACAGGCATATCTTCGACCACCAGTTTATAGATGGCCTCCATCCCCAGATCAGCAAAGCCGACCACTTCTGCTTCACGAATTGCTTTGGATACCAAATAAGCTGCGCCACCGACTGCCATCAGATAGGTGGCTTTGTGTTTTTTGATGGATGCAATGGCCACAGGACCGCGTTCTGCCTTACCAATCATGCCAAACAGACCTGTATGCTCTAGCACCTTGTCTGTGAATTTGTCCATCCGTGTGGCGGTGGTTGGTCCAGCAGGCCCCACGACTTCATCGCGTACGGGATCGACAGGACCGACGTAGTAGATCATTTTGCCGCGTAGATCGACAGGCAGTTCTTCGCCACGATCAATCATATCCACCATACGCTTGTGTGCAGCATCTCGCCCCGTATACATCGTGCCCGATAGGAGTAGGGTGTCACCAGGTTGCCATGCATCCATTTCGGCTTGGGTCAGTGTATCGAGATTGACCCGTTTAGATTTACTGGTTGACCACGTGACTTCTGGCCAGTCAGACAGTTTAGGCGCTTGCAAGTGCGCAGGGCCCGAACCATCCAGATGAAAGTGTGCGTGACGCGTGGCAGCACAGTTGGGAATCATACCGACTGGCTTGCCAGCAGCATGGCATGGGTAGTCTTTGATTTTGATATCCACGACGGTGGTGAGCCCGCCTAAGCCTTGCGCGCCAATCCCGAGCGCATTGACTTTTTCATAGATCTCGATGCGTAGCTCTTCAATCTGGCTGTTCGGGCCACGCTTGAGCAGCTCATGCATGTCGATGTCTTCCATCAGCGCTTCTTTGGCCAGCAGCATGGCTTTTTCGGCTGTGCCGCCAATCCCAATCCCAAGCATGCCTGGTGGACACCAGCCCGCGCCCATGGTGGGTACGGTTTTAAGTACCCAGTCAACAATCGAATCAGAGGGGTTGAGCATGGCCAGTTTAGATTTGTTTTCTGAGCCACCGCCTTTGGCTGCGACGGTCACATCGACACTGTTACCAGGGACGAGTTTGTAGTGGATCACTGCAGGCGTATTGTCGCCTGTGTTTTTACGGCCAAAAGCAGGATCGCGTAGGATCGAGGCGCGTAGGACGTTGGTGTTTTCGAGATAGCCTTGGCGGACACCTTCGTTGATTGCGTCATCTAAGCTCATGGTCAGGTCGAACTTCACATCCATCCCAACGTTCATAAACACATTGACGATACCTGTATCCTGACAAATCGGACGATGTCCTTCGGCACACATGCGCGAGTTAATCAGAATCTGTGCCATCGCGTCTTTGGCCGCAGGGTTTTGCTCCGCCTCATAGGCACGATTGACCGCTTGGATAAAATCTAACGGATGGTAGTACGAAATAAACTGTAGCGCGTCCTTGATTGAGACAATCAAGTCATCTTGCTTGATGATGGTGGTCATATCAGGCTCTCGTCTGGCGATGGCAGTAAAGCCAACGATTATACAAAAAAACCGCCAGCTTTCGGTGGCGGTTTTGCAGGCAGTTAGTTCGTGTGTGGTGCGGGTGTCTGTACATCCAAGATTTTGGACAGCGGAATTGACAGTTTGGCTGACAAGTAATCATCAGATTGTATCAAAGCGGGGCCAATCACTTGAATCCAGAGGTCATCGGGTTCGACTTTACCCATGTCTGCACGTCGCGGCAGTGCATACGGCAGGCTTTGGTAAAATGTCCAAAAATCAATTTCATCGAGATTGCGACATAGCACATAGTCATCGTCTTCTGTTTTGCAGATGAGGCCATCACGCTGTAGGATTTGAGCGAATTTTGTCCAGTCTTCGACTTCTTCGCGCCCAAGCACCTGCATGGCTTCGGCATCTTGTACGGTCGCACCGATTTTTTGGCGATCATAAAACAGCTTCAGCACGCTCAGTAGCGCGAGGACAGGATGGCGAGGTTGGTGGTCATCTGTGGTAAACACATTGATGGCGTAGCTGATCTCAACGCCTAATAAAATCAAATTCCACGATAAATAAATCCACAGCAAGAAGACAGGCAAAATTGCAAATGCGCCATACACTTGGTCGTAGCTGGTAAAGTTACCAATCGCAAAGCCAAAGCTAGTTTTGAGCAACTCAAATAGCAGACCAACGCTGACTCCAGCAATCGCAGCGCTTTTGAGTGGGACTTTGCAGTTGGGAATCAACCAATATAAAAAGGTAAAGCCTGCCAACGTCATGCCAACAGAGGTGATTTTGAGCCAGATGCCCCAATCAATGGCATAACCAGCAACGTTTTGGTTGAGTAGATTGATGGAAGTTAGTGTGGACGAGAGTGCAAAGGCACTGCCCAATAAGATAGGCCCCAATGAAATCATGGTCCAATAGCGCATGAAGCCTGCAACCCCACCGCGATGACTGCTGACACGCCAGACTCGATTGAATGCCTGCTCAATGGTCGATAACAGCATCACCGTCGTCACAAACAAAAAGATGATCCCAATCGCGGTCAAGTTGGTGGATTTTTCGGCAAAGCTATTCAGGTACTCAGTGACTTGTCCACTTGATGCAGGCAGCAAGTTGCTATATACCATATTTTGCAGTTGGGCGCGTGCAGGTTGTAGGGCAGGGATTGACGATAAAATCACTAAAAAAACCGTCAGCATCGGCACAAGCGACAGCATGGTGGTATAGGTCAGTGAGCCTGCACGCTCCCGACAGTTGTCCTCCTCAAAACGCTTGAGTACAAACAAAATAAATTTAAACCAGCGTGCCTCTTTAAAAGGCAGCCGATTGAGTATCGTTGACATGATTGGATCCCCTTCACGATCTAAACTGTCTCGCAATGTCGACAATTTATGATAATTAAGCATCGTTCGACGTACACTAGCATTGATCTAAACGGTTTGGCCGTAGTGTTTTTGCGAATTTTGGGGAAGTCTGGTCATGTTGGCACAGTCAAAAGCGTTTGTTTTGGTGTTGTATTACAGCAAGTATGGGACAACGCGAGAAATGGCTCGGCAAATTGCCCGAGGGGTTGAGCAAGCGGGGATTGATGCACGGATTCGAGCTGTGCCAGAAGTTAGTACGGTCACCACCGCTATACAGCCGTCGATTCCCAGCGAAGGGGAGCTGTATTGTAGCTTGGATGATTTGGCACAGTGTCAAGGATTGGCCTTGGGTAGTCCGACGCGATTTGGCAATATGGCTGCGCCGATGAAGTATTTTTGGGATCAAACCAGTGGGCTGTGGCTGTCTGGGGCATTACAAGGCAAGCCTGCCTGTGTGTTTACTGCGACAGGCACGATGCATGGTGGGCAAGAGGCCACGTTGCTCAGTATGATGATTCCACTGTTACATCATGGCATGTTGCTGCTGGGAATTCCGTATGCTGAGCCAGCGTTATCTAGTACCACACGCGGCGGTACCCCATATGGGGCAAGTCATGTCAGTGGCGCAGCCCATGATCAACCCATGAGTCTGGACGAAAAAATGCTATGTATTGCCCAAGGCAAGCGCTTGGGCGAGCTGGTGCTGCGATTGCAGCCCACTGCGGTGTCGGCGGATACAACACAAGGTCGTTCATCATGAAGATATTCGGGGCATCTTGGAGTTTGGATCAGCAACAACGTGGCTTGCGTTATAGTTTTTTGGCGTGGTTGGTATGGGTGTTGCTGGTGATTCCAGCATGGCGTAGTCAAACCATCATGTCGGCTGCTGATGCATGGGGATTGGCGCTATTGGCAGGTGTGCCGTTAGTGGGCATGTTGTCATGGGTGTGGCCAGCCAAGCACGGCAATATGCTGATGTTGGTCGGCATGGTGTGGTTTATTTATTTTACGTTTGCTTTGCTCGCTGCCTTGCAGGGAGGCGTAGCTGCCGTGGTGTTTGGTATAGAGGCACTTTTGATTTTTAGCACTTTTTTTTGGCTCATGTGGGTGGTGGAGCGCCTGCCAAAATTGCATTAGATCATTTGCATGATGTAGGCACTATTGCCACCTGACCTGATCAATTGGGTTGATAGCGGGTGAGTTGAAAGTCATAGATCGTGCCGTCATCATTTTGGGTGACGCGCACAGGCAAGTAGTCCAGACTTGGGGCAAGCCAGAAGGTTGTGGTGCGTTTGGGGTTGTTGTGCACACGGCGTACCCGAACAGTATCGTAACTGCCCGCCGCAACCGTCATTTTTTCACGGCCTTCTCGTACAAAGCGCACCGCCTCAATTTTTTTGTCATCGGCAACCCAGTATTGAGGCTTGAGGCTGCCTTTTTTCAGGTCTTCGCGGACTTGAAATTCGAGGTTTAGCTCATCTAGCGTATTGGGTTGTAGGGTGAATTGTCTGCGTTCGCGTCCAACCGTTGCGATGACTTGTTGTTTATCATGGTCAAAGGCCAGTTCAGTGTTTTTGGTGCGTACCAAGATTTTATAGCGGAGCTGGTGTGATTTTGAGATGACATTACGTTGCGCATCCAGTTGGAAGCGTGTGGTTTCTGTGGCATTCGCCAGCACAGGCACGCGAGCCGTAAAGACATAAACCCAGTCATCGGCTTGTTTTTGGAGTGTGCGTGTGGACTCGCCATTCCAGCGATTATCAATGCTAAATCTATAGTCTGCTGAAAATGGTTGCAGCGCGTGTGCAGTCCCCATACTGAGGCATAGCCCGAGATTGATCAGTGCAAGACTTGACCATGTCATGGATTTGCGGGCTTGAGTGACGCTAAATCGTGCCATATCAGCATTCCTAAATACCTGTTGCAAATTAATTTAGGTGCTGCAAAATTAGCAGCTCCTAAAAAAGCTTGATTAGGATTTTACCTGATGCTAATGCATCGGTCAGTTGGCTTATCGTTGAACAAAGATCAAAAACACCGACTGTTCTGCTCAATTGTACCCATACTGATGTCAATATGTTGTGATTCAATATGCGCTGTTACGGCAAGCATGCTAGCGCGAGAGTAACTGCGCCAAATGGTATCTTTGAATATGTTATACTATAACATTATCCGCCCCCAGACGCCGCTTGAGTCGGTATTGATGTGAGGAATATTGTCGATGAATTCCACCACTGCGCCTGATATGCGCTTGCCTGTTACGGTATTGTCTGGTTTTTTGGGTGCGGGCAAAACTACGCTACTGAACCAAATCTTGCAACAACGTCATGGCCTACGCGTGGCGGTCATTGTCAATGACATGTCAGAAGTGAATATTGACGCGCAGTGGGTAGCGAACGGTGCATCCCTGTCACGCCAAGACGAAAAGCTAGTAGAGATGTCGAATGGCTGTATCTGCTGTACTTTGCGTGAGGATCTGCTGCTAGAGATTCGGCGTTTGGCGGCTGAGCAGCGTTTTGATTATTTGCTGATTGAGTCGACAGGGATTGCTGAACCCTTGCCCGTAGCAGAGACGTTTACCTTTGTCGATGAACACGGTGGCAGTCTGTCGGATATTGCGCGCTTGGACACCATGGTGACTGTGGTAGATGCGTTAAATTTTTTAAAAGATTATCAATCATATGACGCATTATCAATGCGTGGTGAAACACTGGGTGAGGATGATGATCGGCATGTGGTTGATCTGCTGATTGAGCAGGTTGAGTTTGCAGATGTATTGGTTTTAACCAAGCGGGATTTGGTCAGTGAAGACATGGTCGCTCAATTAGAAGGGGTATTGAAGGCATTAAATCCGCGTGCTGAGTTGCTCTGGGCGGCACAAGGTCAGGTTCCGTTGGATCGTTTGCTCAATACCCATCGTTTCGATTTTGAACAAGCCGAACAGGCGGCTGGTTGGCTACAAACCTTGCGCGGGCATGAGGTCTCCGAATCTGAGTCTTACGGCATGTCGAGCTTTGTTTTTCGTACTCATCAGCCATTTCATCCTGAGCGGCTCTGGCAGTTTTTTCAGCAAGACTGGGAGGGCTTGGTACGTTCAAAAGGACATTTTTGGTTGGCCAACCGCTCAGATATCGCATTGACGTGGTCGCAAGCAGGTCGTATGAGTCGTGTCGGGTTTGGTGGCTATTGGTGGGCAGTGACTCCACAATCACAATGGCCGAGTGATCCAGAGGCGTTGGCGCAGATTCAGGCCGAGTGGGATGAAGACTATGCAGATCGGCGACAGGAGTTGGTATTTATTGGTCAAGCTGTGGATGAGCCACGTTTGCGGTTGGCTTTAGAGGCGTGTTTGTTGCGTGATGAGGAAATTTTGTTTGTGGAAATGTTGGCTGATCCATTTCCAGTGTTTGAGACTGAATAGCCTGCTGATGTAGGCGAGAGGTGGGGTGTCGTCTTGTACCGCTTACACCATCGAGTTGATCAGATGGTGTAAGTGGTGAGTCGAGGGATTACGCTTGTTGTTGAACCACGACCATTTGCGCGGGCATCGGTGCAGCAAACCCTGCTTGTAGCAGCGTCTCACGGATTACCCGATTGGTGTCAAAGTAGACTTGCCAGTAGTGGTCAGTATGCGCATAAGGACGTACGGCTAAGACCGGACCAACCAGCGTGAACTCCAAAATCTCAATATCGGGTGTGGGCTCTCCCAACACATTGGGTATTTGCATCACGGCATGTTTGAGCAGATTGGCAGCTTGAGCAGGATCAACACTGCCAGCAAGTTGAATTTGCAGATCGACACGGCGAAAGGCGTTGGTACTATAGTTTTCGATGTTGTCAGCAAAGATTTTGTTATTGCCAACGATGGTCGAAACATTGTCCATCGTATTGATAGTGGTCGCAAAAATCCCCACTTCAGTGACTGTGCCTGTCACGCCACCTGCTCGAATAAAATCACCGGTTTTAAACGGGCGCAAAATAATCAAAAATACGCCTGCTGCAAAGTTGGCCAGCAATCCTGACCAAGCCAAACCAATTGCGACGCCAGCGGCCGCCACAACGGCAGCAAAAGTGGTGGTTTGAATCCCAAAGTAACCCAGAATACCGACGACTAGCAAAATGTTGAGCGAAATATTCAGGATCGACAGACCGTAGCGGGTCAAAGTCGGATCAACTTCACGAATGGTTAACGCACGACGTACCATATTGACGACTTTGGCAATCAGCCAGCGGCCTAAAAACCATAGCAGTAAAGCAACCAAAACCTTGATGGCGGCGGCGCTTAAGAACGCGATAAGCGTATTGGTATCAATATTAAAGTTCAGGCTATTCATGGCCATAACTCACAAAAAAGAGAAAAGTTCTGCATGATAAATGCGTCGCATGCAATAAATCATTTTTTAGTTTTTTTTAATAGGGTGTTGTGGATTAACGGGGTAATCGAAGCGCTGAAAGACAGCTTGCATAAAAAAGCGCCACTTCTAAGGTGGCGCTTTTTTTGAGACAGTCGAATCTAGCGGTTAAGCCGTCTTGCTGAGCTTGACCATATCGACCACTTTGTCATGGCATACTTTGAGTTCAT
>JAYXXU010000360.1:0-3031 GCA_036019135.1 Pseudomonadota bacterium
GAACAGTTGCAGAGATGATATCGGTCTCATCTGAGTTTTTGGATTATAGATAAGGCTTGGCGATGGGAAACCATGTGGTGAGATAGGCTATCAGGCGACTCAGCACACTGGCTTGGGGCTCATGCTCAAGTACCGTGGTCTGATCGTTATCCTGTGCAATCCAAATCAATTGATCTGCCTGTTCAGGATGGTATTCAACACGGTAGGCGGAGAGGTCGATTTTTTCATCCAATCCTTGATCAATACGTTGGGCTAACTCTGGGCTGTCGATCAGTAGACCACACTCGGTGTTTTGCAGCAACGACCGAGGATCAAGGTTAAACGAACCAATGAAGACATGCCTTAAATCCCACTGAAAAATTTTGGCATGTAGGCTGCCATGTTCAGTACGCCGCTCCCCCCATGCTCCTTGTACCCCAAAGCTGGGCATCGATTGCTCAGCACGATACTCGTACAGTTTGACCCCTGCATCAAGCAGTACAGGGCGTTGCATGGCATAGAAGCCATGTACGGGTGGTACGTCCGTACTGGCCAATGAATTGGTGAGAATACGAACAGTCACGCCTCGGTCAACCAAGCGCTTGAGATCGGCAACATCTCGGTCAGACGGTAAAAAATAAGCCGATATCAAATCTAGCTGTTGTTTGGGTTTGTTCAGGTTTTCGGCGATCTGTGCAGGAATGCTGTCGATTGCGGGGTTGGTTTGATGGATCTTGTCAGGTCGGTCACTGATAAACTGTGCTGCACCCCAACTCCATTGTAAGTCATGTTGCAATAGCTGCTGGACAAAATGAGTCTCTTTGAGTTGTTGTAGATAGCGCTGCGCATCGTCGCGCGCTTGCGTGGCCAAGATGCGCTGTAGATGTTGATTGGCACTCTGCTCACTGTAGCTAACCAACTGCTGAATCGGATAACTGTCGGGTGCTTGCCAATATTGATTAAACCATTGCCGAGCAGTGATTGCGGGCTGACCTGCGGCAATGATATCGACATCCGCAAACACAAGCGATTGCTCTTCAGTTCGAAAATAAGCATTGCCAATATTGCGGCCACCTGTAATCAAAAAGGTGTCATCCACAATCATGGCTTTATTGTGCATGCGTTTTTGTTGTTGCTGAAAGTTGCGTACAAAATCCAGCCAACGCCATGTGCGATACGCAAAAGGATTAAACATCCGAATATCAATATTAGGATGTTGCGCCAATGCAATCAGCATCCCATCCAATTGTCGCGAACCGTGATCATCTAAGATCAGCCGAATACGAACGCCACGATTGGCGGCGTGCAGTACTTCTGCTAGTAGTAGACGGCCAATGAGATCATCTTCCCAAATATAATATTGCAGCTCGACGCTGTGTTGTGCATGACGTAATAAAAATACCCTTGAGACAAACGCATCTTTGGCAGTTTGTAGCAGATAGAGTGCGCTCTGGTCAGGATGTTGAGATTGGTGCTGCTGAAATTGTTGCGCCAGTGAAGGCTGAGGCAGTGTTGTGAGCGGTGGGCTCAGTGAGTTCATCGCTGCTAAAGGCTGGCTCAATTGGGGGTGATGATCAGGCCGATCAGGTAAGCGTTGGCAGCCTTGTAGCGTTAGTAGGCTGACTAGGATAAATACAGGCATTGTGCGATAGGCGTGCATATTTGCTCGCTCGAGTTATTGAGGTGGGATACCCGCTGTTGTTTGGAGGTGTGTAATAAAATTGCCAAATACGCTGGCTGAGCGGTGTGCTGCATGCCGATATTCGGTGGCGATGACGGGGGGGATGGTTGCGGCTGTTTTGGTTTTGCATGTTGTTGACCGCCGACCACCTCACGCATAAAAAAATTTCCCTTTTGGCGAAAAGTTAAAGCGGTTTAACACTAAAAAAGATACAAGGCTCTGTATTTACTGATCTTGTTTGGGTGTGCGTTGGCTATGGCGTTAATCAATGTTAATGCTCCATGCTAAAGCTCACACCACACTCAAAAGGCCATATGATCACCTAAAACGCGGATTTATTCGGTTAATCCAGTTTTGACCACCCAAAACAAAACCGCCACGGTGGGCGGTTGGTCAAGGTTTTCTGACATATCAACAAGGAAAGGGCTATTTATCTTTTTTGGGTTTCTTGCGCTTTTTCGCTTCATCTCTACTCATTTCTAGGGCACGAAATGCCAATGTTTCACGGTGCTTTTTCTTGGATGACTCGGTCTCATTGACTGGTAAGTCGTTTTCTGGCTCAAATGAGTGGCTTTGCATCGCCATAACAATCTCCATGACAAAAAAATTTGTATACCATTTTTATCTGCCCTCAGAACAAAATCAGGTGAATTATTTGTGAAAAGTTTTTATCTAAAATTCAAGTTTTTATGCAGTAGCTATCTAGATTGAAAACCGCCACTGTGGGCGGTCTGTCGTTGCTTGGTCTGCCTATGAATACAGCCACTGCGAGAATGATCTATACCCGTCCCACGCCAGTTGATCGCTGTCTTTGGTCTGTTGGTGTGCCAAGGGCTGCCCATTGCTCAGGCTGACATAATTGCGGTGGGTGTCGATCTGGATCATGCCTAAGTTGATCAGACTGCGTTCAAGGTCTCGCATTTCGTCAAGGCTCAATACAAGCCGTCGCTGAACCCGTGAATACCACTCAGACACGCACACCTCTGCATCTGATAGCGGTTTGTTGATTTTGGCAAGGCGCTGCTGTGCGCGTTGGTGTAGTGCATCAATGGCCGCCAATGCCCTCGACTGGTTGGCAGTCAGTGCAATGTATGCGCCCGTGTGGTGGGTGGGGTGTTTGGCCTGACTGGCAAGATATGCCAGTAGGTCGGCTTTGTGATTGCGTAGCAGATCAATCAGGTTGGGCGGTGGCGGCCGCTGTGCTTCAAGGTGCAAGCGTTCGCCCTCGATGCTGACTTGTACGCCGTGCTGTTGTGCAAGGTCGAGAATTTCACGCGCATTCATAGCTCAACACTCCACTGGTTAGGCGGGTTGTTTTCGGCTGTTTTAGCGCTCGGTGTACTTGGTGTACTTTGCACCGATTGGCCGAAT
>JAYXXU010000361.1:0-6507 GCA_036019135.1 Pseudomonadota bacterium
CATTGAGCGCAAATTAAACCAGTCTTTGAGCTTGTTGGCCTGACGATCTTGATCAAACCCCACCACATCGCGTTGCCATAGATACCCTGCATAATCCGCCCACTCACGCGCTTGGCTTAAGAGCTGGAATTGGCTTTGCCGAAACATCGCGCCAGCCCCTTCCCCAAACACTCGAACATCATCGGTGACGGCACTCATCCCTTGCTCAATCCGATGCGGTGCAATCGCTGCTGTTGGATCAATCCGCACCCAACCTTGACCTGCAAGCCAGATCTCAGTCCACGCATGGGCATCTCGCTGACGCACCTCCCAACTTTCCCCATCGCGCCCCAACGCGCCCCCTTGATAGCCAGCCACCACCCGAGCAGGAACACCTGCGGCACGCATCAGGAACACAAATGCAGAGGCATAATGCTCACAAAAACCACGGCGCGTCTCAAACAAAAACTGATCAACACGATGACCACTCAATAGTGGTGGTTGTAAGGTATAGACAAAATTCTGTTGACGAATCCAAGCCAAAATCGACTCAGCATAACGCTCTGGATTCGCATTCATCCGCTGAAATAAATCTTGCGCAAATTTTTGCGCCAGAGGATTACTCTGCGGTGGCAACGCCAAATTGGCTCGACGTAACCAATCTGGCAAATCGGCATCTAGAGTCACATCCTGAAACTGCAAGAACTGCAAATGCTGCTGTCGTCGAATAGGGCTAGCGGCTTTCAACGTATACTCACGCGTCAACCCAACGCTGGGTTGCTGCTGCGTCGCGTAAGGCAAGCTCAGCGGAAATAGCCACTCGCGCTGTGTCGGCTCCATCACCATCCGATAGGATCTTGGCTGCTGCTCAACCACCACCAAAGATTGATCAATCCAACTCGGCAAGCGCTGTCCAACCCATGCCGTTAAATGCCCCGTTTGTTGTGCAGGTAAAGGCATCCATGTTCGACCATCAAACTGACTCAGCACCAAACCACGCCAATATAAATCTGATTTTGCGGGCGGCTGCCCCTCAAAAAACACCCGAAACGCCAATGCGGCTGACTGACTCAAACTGGCAATATCACCTGGTGACATCTCCTCACTCATGCCCGTTTGCCCTTGGCCTGCCCCAATCTGCACTGACCATAATGGCGGAAAACGCGGAAAGAATAAGAATAAAATAACCATCAACGGCACAGCCTGCACCGTGATCCAAAATAACGAGCGGATTCGACCTTGCCCATCATCGTTCTGCGCAATCATCGCATACAAGATCGCCAGCAATCCCAGCAAGGCAAGCACAGATGCCACCAAGCTCTGGCTAAACAAAAACCCAGAAGACACCACAAATAACGCCAGTGTCAACACAATATAAACATCACGTCGTGCCTTGACCTCTAGTAACTTAGCAATCAGACACAACATTAAAAAAGAAACCCCTGCCTCTACCCCCAAAAATGTCCTAAAGGCAAAAAACACCCCCAATAACCCACCAAAAAACAAAATAAGCTGTACCACCAGCTCAAATCGCCCATACAAATGCAAACGATGCTTGAGCACCGAAAGCTGCGTGATTGCCACCACCACACCCATCACAATGATCCACGTCGGCAGATGCGTCACCATAGGCACGATGACCAACAACTGCATCAGCATCAGCACATCACGTGCACTCGTTTTTGCGCGTACCTGACTCATCATCTACGGATGCTCCGCCAACATCTGAAGCGCTGCACGCAAATGCCGCTCACCTGAACCGACTGGCAACTCTGCTTGCGGCAACCGTAGCCCAAATGACATCTGCTGCAAGGCCAATTGCTTAACCCAATAGGCCAGATAAGACAAACGTAACTCATGTGAAGCAGCAGGCATTTGGGCATAATCCAACACCTGTTGTTGGCCTTGGGGATCAGAAAACTGCTTGGACAACAGCCCTTGCCCACGCGCCAAGTGCGCCCAAGAAATCCGCGCCATCGATTCGCCAGCAATAAATGGATTTAACCCCTCAAACTCATCTTGACCACTAACACGATTGACCGCTTGCTCATCGTCTAATGCTTGTGACAAACCACCGCCATGCAACTCACACTCAATCGGCTCAGGTGCAACCCACACTGTACGATCCAGATGCACATAACTCCACGCGCGCAAAATCCCCAACGGATAGACCGTCGACACCGTCAAACGAGGCGGCTCAAAAAGACCCCGCTGAATGGTGGGCAATGCAAAACTCAACACATGTGTATCGGCCAGAGTATCAATGATCTGCTCTTGATCAGCCCAAACCAATCGAATCTGTCGATGTGGCCGCTGACCAGTCGGTGCAACACGGATCTGATATAACGCCCGTCCACCTACCTCACTATCCACCGCCTCCACTGCCTCAATATGCAGTCCCGACAAATGTGCATAGGTATGGTGAATCGTAATCACCAAGACACTGCCCAAAAAAAAACAAAAACCCAGAATCAAATTATTCGCATAGTTCACACCCGCAATAAACACCACCAACAACAGTACGCTGTACAACACACCCTCATTGCTTAAAAAGATAAAAATCTGTCGTTGTGATAAGGTGATCGCCGATGTTGGTGGCAATCGACGACGCAACCAACGCTGAACGCGTGGATGCTGCTGAATACGCTGTGCAAGGCTAAGTTTCATTGGCGCTACACCAGCACCGCAACTTCGGACAAGATCACGCGGGCGGGCGAATCATAGCCATGTTGACGCATCGTACCGCCCAAACGATGATCCGTTACCGCCACAAATACCGCCTGAACATCCTCAGGCGTGACAAAATGCCGCCCCTCCACAAAGGCGTAAGCTTGCGCAGCACGCTGCAATGCCAAAACTCCACGCGTAGACAGTCCCGCATGTTGTCGAGACGCACGGCTCTTGGCCACCAGCCGTTGTAAATAATCCAAGACAGGACTCGCCACCTGAATTTTAGTCACCCGCTGTTGCCACTGCTGCAACGTCTCCGTATCCAGCACAGCAGTCAATCGCGCCAACAGCTCACGCCGATCCACCCCCAACAATAAATCACGCTCGGCCTGCTCAGATGGATAACCCAGCGACAAACACATCAAAAACCGATCCAACTGCGACTCTGGCAACGGATACACACCAGATTGCTGTAATGGATTCTGGGTCGCAATCACAAAAAATGGCTCAGGCAAGCGCCGAGTGACCCCATCCTGTGACACCTGACGCTCCTCCATCGCCTCCAACAGCGCACTTTGGGTTTTTGGGCTTGAGCGGTTGATTTCATCTGCCAGTAAGATTTGAGTAAAAATCGGCCCTGCTCTAAATTCAAACTGCTGTGAATCTGGATTAAAAATCGATAACCCCAAGATATCGGCGGGCAACATATCACTGGTAAACTGCACACGACGATAATCCAGCCCCAATACACGCGACAAACTCTCTGCCAGTGTGGTTTTGCCCATACCTGGCAAATCTTGTAACAACAGATGCCCACCCGCCAACAAGCACGCCACGGACAATCGAATTTGTAGCGGTTTATCTAAGACGATTTGACTGATGGTCTGAAGCAACTGATCAACTTTGGGTTTCGCCGTCACCACCAGATCGGACGCTGATATAGACATATTCATGCACACATTCCTAATGTAAATACGCCATTCCTATGGCCTGACGCGCTCAGCCTTACACCTTGGCAAGATCACCATTTTTTTTCAAGCATACAAATGCAAAAAACCGCCTAACTTATAGGCGGTTCATCACACTAACCATCAGGTCTCGACGTTACTCTTTGCCCACACGGCTCATGTATTCGCCAGTACGTGTATCAACACGAATCACTTCTTCTTGTTGCACGAATAACGGTACACGTACCACTGCACCTGTTTCCAAACGTGCGGGCTTGCCACCACCACCAGACGTATCACCTCGCACCCCTGGATCAGTTTCAACGATCTGCAAGGTCACAAAGTTTGGCGCGGTCACAGAAAGCGGCTGACCGTTGAACAAAGTAATCGTACACACATCATTGGAGTCATCTTTCAGCCATTTTGCGGCATCACCCATCGCCGTTTCGCCTGCTTGAATCTGCTCAAACGTTTCTGGCTGCATAAAATGCCAAAACTCGCCATCGTTGTACAAATACTGCATTTCGACATCAACAATATCTGCACCTTCCAACGTTTCATTGGATTTAAAGGTGTTTTCCAGCACTTTGCCAGTTTTTAGGTTGCGTAGCTTCACACGGTTAAATGCTTGGCCTTTACCTGGTTTGACATATTCGTTTTCGATGATCGAACAAGGATTACCATCTAGCATGACCTTAAGGCCAGGCTTGAATTCATTTGTGGAAAAAGTGGCCATGACCGGCGAACTCCAAAACTACAAGACACGAAAATGAATGCTACACTAGCGATTTTACACACTGGCGCGCATGATAAACCATTTGCTCACAGATCAAAACTGGCAAGCTCAGATCAATGATCTGATTACTGATCCGCGTGAACTCTTGCACCTCCTACAACTGCCAGAACATCTGCTCTCGGGCGCGCTGGCAACACCGACGCATTTTGGCTTACGCGTGCCACGTGTCTTTGTGCAACGGATGAAAATCGGCGATCCACACGACCCTCTGCTATTACAAGTCCTACCGCTGCATGCTGAGCTAGAATCACATGCTGAGTTCTCACTTGATCCATTGGGCGAAAATGCCGCTAACGCCACCTCAGGGGTTTTACACAAATATAAGAACCGTCTGCTCCTCACTCTGACGGGTGCGTGTGCGATTCATTGTCGCTATTGCTTTCGGCGACATTTTCCCTATCAAGCCAATTTGCCTAAAACCGACGACTGGTATCGAATTCGCGATTACATCCAAAATCACCCCGATGTCAACGAAGTGATTCTGAGTGGTGGCGACCCACTTTCTGTCTCAAATCGGCGACTATTTGAATGGCTAGAACGCTTAGAATCGTTGCCGCAACTGAATACCTTGCGGATTCATTCTAGACTCCCAATTGTGTTGCCTGCACGCATGGATGAGGAGCTACTCGCACGTCTGAAACAGAGTCGGCTGATGGTGGTTTTGGTCGTACACACCAATCATCCCGCAGAACTTGATAAAAATACTTGTCGGGTTTTGCAGCGCTGCCGCGAAAGTGGTATGTTCCTGCTTAATCAATCCGTTTTGCTCAAAGGGATTAACGACAACACGGATTGTTTGGCGGCGTTGAGCCATCGTCTGATACAGACGGGGGTCATGCCGTATTACTTGCATCTGATGGATCGAGTACAAGGTGCTGCACATTTTGATGTGGATGAGTCGACAGCTTTGTCGATTTACCATCAACTCATGCAAGAACTCTCCGGATACTTGCTGCCGCGCTTAGTACGTGAACAGGCTGGCTGGCCATTCAAAGTTCCAGTCGATCTTCAGTTAAAAGAACAACTGGCGTTGCTGCCGCAAGAGATGAACCGAGCATGAATCAAAGCGTCATGGACTTACTCAACCACGAGATTCCGCACCGAACTCGTAGCAGCCTGACTCTCGTCAACCCCACACGGCAAGACATGCAGGCTTGGCTGGCCAATCTATCGATGCTCAACGTTGGTGAAACCGCAAGGCAGCTGTTCACCACACTTAGACAACTGGCAGATCTGGATATCGAAGATGAACTTCGCTATGAGTTGATTGAAGTATTACGTCCTGCACTACATACCATCAACGCATCACTCTCCAAGCACTATATCAATCAGAATGTATTGCTGGATGAGCGTGCTGAGCGCATTGCCGATTTGGGACAGCAGTTGCGTGCTTATACGGCAACTATCTATCGTACTATTGCTATTCGTCTCGCCGAAAACGTTGGACAACACAGCAGTGGCTTTAGCTTATTTGGTATGGGCAAAAAAAAGCAGAATCTTCAAATCATCGGCAATGCCATTCATCGTGCAACAACGGAGCTGACGGGCTTACTGTATGAAACGCAGTTGCTCTACCTGCCAACCTATAAAGGCCTATGGCAATGTCTACATCAGCTCCTCTTATTGACACATCGTTTGGAGCTATCACAACATGCGATGAGTGACGAAAATCAAATTTACCACACCAAGCTCACCATTGATCAAGCCTACCTACGCGCCGTATTTCTGGCTGTAAGCAATACAAATAAGCTGCGCCAAACTGAGATCAAAAAGCTCTATCAGTTCAGCGAACTTTGGACACCATTAATTCAGATTTCACAACACTCAAGCGGACACGACTTGTTTTTGGTTGATCCCAGCCATGATGCACCACCGATGTACATCACCAAATACAGCGAATTGTCTGCTGAGGTTTACCACATTGATGTGCGCGAACTACTAGAACACTTTGAAAACCTGACCAGTAACTCTCCAAAACTGCTTAACAAAGCAGAAGGCTCCTTACTGTCAGGCTCGCTTAAATATCATTTGATTTTGACCTTTACTGCACCGCTTGAACGCTCTTATACCCGACATCCCTATCAAGGTATGATTGATCTGTCTTTGGGATTAATC
>JAYXXU010000362.1:0-6601 GCA_036019135.1 Pseudomonadota bacterium
CGGGCAAAACCACATTAGAAGAAGTATTGCGTGCTACTCGTGAGGAATAGCGAGTTTTTGAATCGTTCAGACGATTGATTTTTGAATGAAAAAATTGTCATCAAAACTGGTCTGTTTTTTGCTATACATACACGACCTGAAGCTCAGCATCGGTTTGGTCTGAGGTTTGAGAGGATCTTCAGGATGTTGCGTTGCCTAGATATACGTCTTTGTGTTGCCATGCATGAGTCACTGGATGTTACGGTGCTGGCACAGCGTGCGAGGGCGTATGACGTTTAATGAACCTCGAGGAGAGGACTGATGTCAAAACTTAATCTCACTGCCATTGCCATTTTGTTGGGCAGCTTGCTCAGTAGCGCGGTTGTCTCGGCTGAAGCAGTCGAAGCCCCTGCGTCGGAAGCTGTTACCGAGTCGGCTGTTGAAGCACCAGCAGCAGAGACGACCGAAGTATCGACTCCTGTTGCAGCAGAAGTCTCAACAGAAGAAATGCCCGCAGAGGAGACAGCTGCTGCAACCCCAGAGCCTGCCGAGGCTGAATAAACCTTTATCATTTCTACACCAGTACAAGACTGGTGCTTGTACTGGTGACGTCTTTGGCCTGCCTGAAGGCCATTGCGTGATTGGGGGCTTTTATTTCGCCGTTGGTACAGTGATGCTGGCGTTGACCCAGCGTTTAATCCAATCATCCATACTGACGTAGCGCCCACCGCCTAGGCAGAGTAACGCCAAGAGCATCACCAAATAAGTCACTGCGAATTCAATCCCATTGTTAATAATCGCAAAAGATCCACTAGCAGTTAGCCAGTCATAATTACCATGTTCCTGCAAAATGCTGCGCGCGCGTTCAAGCTTTTCGGCAGACTCTAATACCTGTGCCGTTGCGAAGGGTGCACTGGGGTCAGCAATCGCTTGCCAACCATTGGGAAGGTGAACGGTGACAATGGCGACAAACATGGTCACAATCAGTGGAATGCTAATCCATCGGGTGAGCAAGCCAAAGGCAAGCAAGATTGCGCCGCCAATTTCAGCGGCTGTCGCCAACAGTGCCATGAGCCAAGGGAGGGGTAAGCCCAATCCCCAATCTGGATTGCCAAACCATGTGACGGTATCATTAAAATGATGCCACTTATTCATGCCTGCCGACCAAAACACAGGAACAAGATACCAACGCAGTGCCAATGCAGGTAAACCATCGATTGGCGTGAGGTAAGTGCCGATTTTGTGTTGGATTGATTGCAGTTGGACGAGTGTTTGCATAATGATAACTCGCTTTGTGGTAGGGTTGGTGTAGATAAGCATTGGACGTGCGTATAAATTTTTTATTACGACTATTTTTTAATTTTTTTTTCAGATAGCTTGTAACAGCGGTGAGAAAGCACCGTCTATATAAGTAACCTACATCGGCCGATGTGGGATCTGTGTCGAATGAATCAGGGATTTTTATCATGTCAAAACTCAGTACCATTACCCCAATCGCTGCCATCCTTGCCATGTCATTGACTGGCGTTGCGTGTAGCTCTATGAGCGCCACTGAACCGACAGCTAGCAGTAGCAAAGCTGCCGATGCCAAATGCGGCGAAGGCAAGTGCGGTGCAGCAGGTAAGTCTGCCGATGCCAAATGTGGTGAAGCCAAGTGTGGTGCAGATGGCAAAAAAGCGGCTGATGCAAAGTGTGGCGAGGGCAAATGTGGTGCAGCAGATAAATCTGCTGATGCCAAATGTGGTGAGGGCAAGTGTGGTGCAAAATAAGCATGTTGCACTGAATTGAGGTGCAAGTGAGCCACTGTGGATGCTGTCATGCACCCACAGTCGTGTGTGCCGTGCACCCAACAGATGCCGGCAATCTGAAAGGATTAACCTAGTATGGATATTCATGATCTGTCAGCGTTGCAAGGTGCAGGGCTGGGATTGCGTCGCGAAATCCTCACAGCATTACAGCAAGAAAGCGACTCAGCCTCACGTCCTGATTTTATTGAGTTCGCTCCAGAAAATTGGCTGGGCTTTGGTGGGCGACATGCCAAACAGTTGCAGCGTCTGACCGCAGACTATCCATCTGTGTGTCATGGATTATCGCTGTCTATTGGTGGGCTACAACCGATTGATATTGAATTTGTTAAAAAAATTCGTGATTTTTTAGATCAACATCACATATTGGTGTATTCGGAACATTTGAGCTATACCCATGATGGTGGGTATTTATATGATTTGTTGCCGATTCCGATGACGCCTGCTGCGGTGACCTATGTGGCGGATCGTGTGCAACAGGTACAGGAGATTTTAGGGCGGCGCTTGGTGCTAGAAAATGTCTCCACCTATGCTATGCCCAGTGCAGAAATGACAGAGGCAGAGTTTGTGGCGGCTGTAGTACAGCAAGCCGACTGTGAGCTGTTATTGGATGTGAATAATGTTTATGTGAATAGCATCAATCATGGCTCCAATCCACAGGATTTTATTCGGGCGATGCCTGCTGATCGGGTGCGCTATCTACACGTGGCAGGACATTATGTCGAATCAGACGCGTTGTTGATTGATACACATGGTACAGCAGTGGCTGATCCTGTGTGGGAGTTGTTGGATTTTACCTATCGTACTATTGGCGTTCGTCCGACGTTGCTGGAACGCGATTTTAATATCCCGACCTTTGAGACGCTGTTAGCAGAGCTGACACACATACGGTCAGCGCAACAGGTTGGTGCGGTGGGTCGGCCAATGCAGGAGTTGCAGTATGTTGGCTGATTTTCAGCAAGCACAGCGTACGTTCTGTGATTGGGTGCGTCAGCCAGATCTTGCACCACCCCCTGTGGATGTCGCGCTGCCGCGTTTACAAGTCTATCGCGAGTTACTTTTTAATAATGTCTGTAGTTTTATCGACTTGGTCTATCCAATTGCCCGTTCGGTGCTGCCGCCGCAGACTTGGCAGCAGTTGTGTGAGCAATTCTTTGCTCAAGCGCGTTGTGAGTCACCGCTGTATTTGGATATTTCATTGCAGTTTCGTGAGTATTTGAGTGAGGTTCAGCATCCTGTATTGCAGACATATCCTTGGCTGGCTGAGTTGTTGCAGGTGGAGTGGATGGAGTTGCATGTGGATCTCGATGAGCATGCATGGCCAGACCAACAACAGCTTGAGTTGGCGCGTGTTCAGGCCGATTCGGTACATGTGACGGATGCAGTGTGGCGTTTGAGTGTGCCGATTTGGGTATTGGCGTATCAATGGCCTGTCTATCGTTGGCGAGTGGGTGAGTTGGTTTCAGCAGTGAATCCTGAGCCGAGTTGTGTGGTGGTGTGGCGCGATTGTCAGGATCAGATGCAATTGGCCGTGGTGAGCCCGATTGCAGCGGCGCTGTTGGAGTTGGTCAGTCAAACCAGCACATGGCAATCTTCAGTGTTAGCACAGCATCTAGGGGCACTGGTACCACAGTTGGCGTCTGAACAGGCAACGGTATGGGTCTCTGATGTCAAAAATTGGTTGCATGCGCGGGATTTATTGGTGTCGGGATCATCAGCATGTTCGACTGGCTGAGCCAGCCGAACATGCGCGACAGATGCTTACTCGTCTTTAAGTGAGCATTCGTAGTGTTGAGGCTCAAACTTACAACGCACCCGCTTGAGCAGTTGCATCATGTGTTTGTCATAGATGCCTTCTTTGGTCATCGAAATCCGTGCCTCACGCATCATCTTGATATAGCCTGCGCGATCTGATTCGGGTACGTCCATCCAGTATTTGACGGGAATAGCATTTTCGGTTTCGTAGACAAACTGATAAGCAGGCGCAAGCTGCATCGAGGCGGCTTCACGAATGATTTGTCCCAAACCATCTGGAAAACGGTTGCGATGCATCAACAGCGTGCCCGTGACTTGCATGATCGGAAAGCGAATAATCGCGCCTTTGACTTCGCCATTTTTACCCGTCATGCCCTTATAGAGTTCAAACGGTTGAAACAGCAAGGCAGGTGCAGCCATGATATCGACTTCACCATTATTAAATTTGCCACCAACCGATGTAAAGTCAACACTAACGGGTTGTGCACCGACGCTCTGCACCAGTTTGGCTTGTGATTTATCAAAATCAAACACGGCGACTTTTTTGCCTGCTGCTTTGGCGAGGGTGTTAATTTTGCGGTCACCGACCATGATGTAGGCCGCGCCGAGTGGGATAATCCCCACGATTTCATAATCTTGATTGACCATCAGTTTATCAAACTGGGGATTGGCCAGTGCGGTAATCGCTTCAGACAGTTGCTTGTAGGAAAGAATTGCTCCAATTGCATCAAGACTACCAATGAACTTATTGAATTGCCGCGCCCGCATGTTGCTCATGCCTGCACCATCGCATTTTTTGGCCTTAAAATCTTCGGAGAGTACACGCTCATCGGTATATACCCGCAGTGTCACCTCGGTGCTGGCTTTGCGCTTGTGTTTGGGGTAGCCGATTTCGATTTTATAATTCAGGGGGTTGATGATATCGACTTTGAGCTCAATCCCAATGTCGCGTGCCATTTGAGTGTATTTGGGAATTTCGGACATATAAGACGCGGCTTGTTGAAAGTTCTTGCCGCGTGCGCCATCAGGCGAGTACACGCACAGGGTGATTGCTTTAGGGATTTGTTGCCACGTCTTTGGATTGTCCATTAGGGTCTGAATCCGCCCAATCAATGACTGGCTCAGTGGTGCAGGGGGGGGCGGGCTGGCAATACTGCTGCCAATCATCAGGGTGGAGAGACTCAGTGCTAAGGCGCTGCGACAAGCGAGGTCTTTTAAGGCATTCATCATGACACGTCCTTGTACGATTGGCTGGAGGATGGGTTGAGACTAAGCACTTTGGGGATTAAGGGTCAATGTCTTTGCCAGCGAGATTCTTTGGCAATTCGGTCAGTGTTCTGATC
Organism: Pseudomonadota bacterium; assembly: GCA_036019135.1. Classification (GTDB taxonomy): domain Bacteria; phylum Pseudomonadota; class Gammaproteobacteria; order Pseudomonadales; family Moraxellaceae; genus JAYXXU01. Next base: position 4,883 of record JAYXXU010000362.1, read on the forward strand.
AGGTCGTGGGTGTAGCACTTCACTTCTGTGGGCAAAGCGTCGATAATCCGACACACTTGTTGCGACCTTATTGAGCCACACACGGATGCCTGCTTATCAGTTCATTGCGGTTGATCCCGCTGGAAAACAACATAAAGGCGTGTTGGAAGGCGATTCAGCTCGCCAAATTCGACAACAATTGCGTGATAAAACATGGATGCCTGTTTCGGTTGAGCCTGTCGAAGAAAGTAAAACCACCGAAAATGGTAAGCGTTGGTTTCAGGCGGGACTGAGTGCCTATGATTTGGCGTTGATGACCCGTCAATTGGCGGTATTGATTGCAGCATCCATTCCATTGGAAGAGGTGTTGCGAGCCGTCGCCAAGCAAACCGAAAAACGCCATGTGCAAAGCCTGTTGTTGTCGGTACGCAGCAAGGTGATGGAGGGTCATAGCCTTGCCAATGCACTCAAGATGTCGGGTAGTTTTCCTGCCCTGTATATTGCGACGATTGCAGCGGGCGAGCGTTCGGGGCATTTGGATTTGATCTTAAATCAATTGGCCGACTACACCGAAAATCGTTTTGCGATGCAGAAGAAAATTCAAGGTGCTTTGGTTTATCCAGTGCTGTTGATGCTGATGTCCTTTGCGATTGTGATGGGATTGATGACCTTCGTTGTGCCCGATATCGTGAAGGTGTTTGAAAACTCAGAGCAGGCGCTGCCATTACTGACACGGGTCATGATGGGGGCAAGTGATTTTATTTTGGCAGCATGGCCGTTTATGTTAGTCGCCACGGCAGTGGCGGTATTTTTGTTACTGCGTTTTGTGCGGACAGAAACAGGCCGTTATGCACTGGATCGGTTGGTGCTGCGTTTGCCCTTGATGGGGAAGTTGAGTCGTGGCATCAATGCGTCACGATTCGCCAGTACACTGTCGATCCTCTCACAATCAGGTGTACCGCTGGTTGATGCATTGTATATTGGTGCGGCCGTGTCGAATAATTGGCTGATCCGTGATGCGATTATTCATGCTGCCGAAAAAGTCACCGAAGGCGGCAATCTGTCGACGCAGCTTGAGCGTTCGGGTTATTTTCCACCGATGATGGTACAAATGATTCGCAGTGGAGAGTCGTCAGGTGAGTTGGAGTCGATGTTGGCACGCGCAGCCAGCATGCAAGATCGTGAAGTGACCACATTGATCAGTACACTGCTGGCACTGCTAGAGCCACTAATGTTGGTGTTTATGGCGGGAATTGTACTGGTGATTGTGATGGCGGTGATGTTGCCAATTGTCAACATGAATAACCTAGTGGGCTAGGGGAACTTATGGTTCACTTGGCCGAAATAAGATTGGCATGGATTGAAAGGTAAACGATGAGTTCTATTCGCAGTACAATGGCGCGACAGTCAGGTTTTACACTGATTGAAGTCATGGTGGTGGTAGTGATTTTAGGTATTTTGGCTGCGATGGTCGTACCGAGCGTGATTGGCAAAGGTGATCAGGCGCGTGCAGGTACAACGGAATCGACGATTGCAACAGCCGCCAATGCTTTGGATATGTATCGCCTTGATAATGGTAAGTATCCCACGACCCAAGAGGGTTTGGATGCGCTGATTAACAAGCCCGCCAGTGCCAAAAACTGGGTGCAAGGGGGCTATCTGCGCGGCGGCTTACCCAAAGACGGCTGGGGCAATGACTTGCAGTATATTTCACCGGGTAGTAATGGTCGCCCGTATGAT